>JALQWE010000039.1:304-15026 GCA_023258825.1 Planctomycetaceae bacterium
TTGAACAATCAGGGCTGACCCTCCGCACAACCTGGAATATGCGCAGAGGACTGCACGCGTGGCCCCTGCCACCGGCAGGAAGTGGGAAACCTTCAGAAGGGCACTGGAAACATGTTGATTGATTCCCACCAGCACTTCTGGCAACTGGATCTGCCATTTGAATTCGGCTGGTTGCACGAGCCGCAGCATCATTCGATCTGTCGGGACTATCTGCCGCAGCATCTGTTGTCGCATCTGCAGACGACGGGAGTGGACCGATCGGTCTTTGTTCAAACGCAGCACACAGTCGCGGAAAACCGCTGGGCCCTCGGTCTGGCGGCACAGCACCCGTTTATCGCCGGAGTTGTGGGTTGGGTGGATCTGGCAGCCGAGGACGTCGAGGATCAGCTCAGCGAATTCCTCGCTTCACCAAAGTTTGTCGGGGTCCGCCACATCACTCAGGGCGAACCGGATGAGAACTTTATTGTGCGGCCGGACATTGTTCGCGGGCTCAAAGTTCTGCAGAAGCATGGTGTTCCGTTTGACCTGCTGTTTTACACTCAGCATCTGCGTCACGCGGCAACTCTGGCGCAAATGCTTCCCGAATTGCCAATGGTCATTGATCACCTGTCAAAGCCTCAGATTCGCGAGCAGAAACTGGACGCCTGGAGCGCGGACCTGCAACGTGCAGCTCAGTTCCCCAACATCTACTGCAAGCTCAGCGGGATGGTGACCGAAGCGGATTGGCAACACTGGAAGCCTGCCGATCTGAAACCCTATGTCGAGACAGCTCTCGAAGCATTCGGACCTGAGCGATGTATGTTTGGCAGTGACTGGCCAGTGTGCGAACTGGCCGCCAGCTATGAGGAAGTTTACGGGACGCTGCAGGAACTGCTGGCAAGCTTATCGGCAGGTGAGCGATCGCAGATTTTTGGTGAGACGGCAGCGCGCTTCTATGCGCTGCCGGAGTTCACCGAAGCAACTGAAACAGGTATTGAACAGGGAAGCGGGACATGACAACGACGCTGATTCGCGGGGCTCAGGTGGTATTTCCGGAGGGCGTTCGAGCCTCGAACATTCTCCTGTCGGACGGACGGATCGCCGCTGTGGATGTGACGGCTGCTGTCGAGGCCTCAGAAGTCATTGAAGCCGCGGGCCTGCATCTGCTTCCGGGAGTCATTGATGACCAGGTACATTTCCGCGAGCCCGGGCTGACTCATAAGGAAGATCTGTTGACCGCCACGCGGGCCTGTGCCAAAGGCGGAGTGACATCCTTTCTGGAAATGCCGAACACAAAACCAACCACCACCACGGTCGCAGCACTGCATGAAAAGCTGGAGCTTGCGGCATCGAAGTGCATCGTCAATTTTGGCTTCTACATCGGTGCGACTCCGACCAACCTGGAAGAGCTGCAGCGAGCCGAACGCACACCGGGCATCAAGATCTTCATCGGATCCAGCACTGGCGACCTGCTGGTGGATGATCAGCAGGCGCTGGAAAGAATTTTCGGCGAAACATCGCTGCCCATTTGTGCTCATTGTGAAGACGAAGCGACGGTCCGGGCCAATGCGGCCGCCATTCAGGGTGGCCGGGACTATGCGGACCACAGCCGAGTGCGTGACAATCGGGCAGCGATCATTGCGACGCGTCGCGCGGTGGACCTCGCGGAACGTCATCGGCATCAGTTTCATGTGCTGCATGTTTCCACGGCGGAAGAAGTGGCCTTTCTGCGCGACACCAGTGAGCTGATCTCGGCGGAGGCCTGCCCGCATCACCTGTTCTTCAGCACCGACGACTACCCGCGACTGGGATCACTGATTCAGATGAATCCCTCCATCAAATCCCCCGCCGATACTCAGGCCGTGTGGCAGGGACTGCTGGACGGGACTCTGGAAGTTGTTGCCACGGACCATGCTCCGCACACACTGGAAGAAAAGCAGCAGCCCTACCCCAAATCTCCCTCCGGACTTCCGGCCGTGGAGAATTCACTCGCCCTGCTGCTGCATCAGGTCTCGCTGGGGCGATGCACCCTGTCGCAGGTCGTCTCATGGATGTGTGAAGCCCCGGCGCGCGTCTGGAAATTGAAGAACAAGGGGGCCATTCGAGTCGGTTACGACGCCGACCTTGTGTTGGTGGACCTGAAACGCACCGAAACCATACTGAACGACCGGCAGCTGACCAAATGCGGCTGGTCGCCATGGCATGGAACCAGTCTGACAGGTTGGCCTGTGCGCACGCTGGTCCACGGCAAAACTGTCTATCAGGATGGGCAGGTGCTGGACGGGGCCACCGGGCGCGAGATTGAGTTTCAGCGTTAGTGTGGGGGTCAGAAAAAGGGGTCAGGAACCAATAGTGCGAAGCACCCTCCGGGCCATTTGGCTATTGGTTCCTGACCCCTTTTTCTGACCACGAACCAATAGTGCGGAGCACCCTTCGGGCCATTTGGCTATTGGTTCCTGACCCCTTTTTCTGACCGCTTATGTTCGGGAGTTCGCGTCCGTTGCGCCCGCCCGAAGATTTTTCAGTTTTTCTGCTGATTCCTGTCGCGACGCGGCTCATAATGAATTAAGCCGCGAAGTGGTCTCGCGGAGCGTCACCGTCCTGCAGAGAACACCTTCGATGTCGCCGGAATCCCAGGACGATCCCAATGCTCCGCGATGCCTGGTGCAGGACGCACAGCGTCTGGCGGACGTGGAAGAGAAACACCGTCGCGTCAGGGCCCTGTTGAAAGCCCTGGAATGCGATGCGCTGCTGCTGCAGGACCCGGCCAATCTGTCGTGGGTGACAGCCGGCGTGGACCTCAGTCGCAACGCAGCGGACGCTTGTCAGACCAGTGTGTTTGTGACGGAAGACGCCCGGGTATTTGCCACCAACGCGGTGGACGCGGTTCAGTTATTCGAACGGGACGCGTTTGGCCTTGGCTTTCAGCTGAAGCAGCGGGAATGGTTTCAGCCACATGCGGCGCTGATCGCTGACCTGTGTCGAGGGCGGCGGGTCGCCAGTGACACGGGCCTCGAAGGCACTCGAGCAGCCGCGAGACAGATTGCCGGCCTGCGACTGCCACTGACGGACCTGGAAACAGATCGCCTGCGACGGCTGGCACGCGTTTTGGTTTATGCCGTGGAAGCCACCTGCAGCCACGTGCGTCCGGGCCTGACGGAAGCCGCGATTGCCGGGGAACTGAGCCACCGACTTTACCGGCGTACGGTTACTCCTGTGCGCATTCAGGTCGCCGCGGACGGCCGAAACCAGCGTTATCGCCACTGGGGATTTGGTGAAGATCCGGTGGAACGGTTTGTCAGCGTGGGCTGTGTTGCGCGCCGCTGGGGCCTGCACCTTGCGGTCCATCGCACGGTCTCCTGCGGCACAGTTCCACAGGAGCTGCGTGAAGCGCATCAGAAAGCCGTCCTGATGCACGCCACCGGGCAATTCTTCTCCAGCCATGGCGAACAGTTGAAAGCTGTCTGGCCGCGGGTGCAGCGGATCTATGAGAAATTCGGCCTGCCGGACGAATGGCTGCTCAACGACCAGGCTGACATCATCGGATATCGCTTTCCCGAGCAGCAATTGACCCCCACGTCCGAAGCCATGTTGACAGGTCCGCTGCCGATGTACTGGCATCCTGCGGTGGGCGCTGCGATGCCGGGAGACACGGTCCTGGTCACGGAACGGGGGCAGGAGCGATTGACGGCGTCTGCCGTATGGCCGGAGCTGCTGGTGCAGGTGCGGGGACATGCCGTGCCCTGTCCCGGGATTCTGGTGCTTCCGGAACACTCCACAAGCGACGCACAGCAGCCCACGGAACCGCCCTCCTTTTCGCTGCAGGACCTGCCGGACGACGACACACCTGCGGGGCGAGTGGATTCCATCTGGGAAATCCCGCTGGAACTGGCCCGTACGGTCCGCATCTGACGACTCGCGTCCGGCTGGTCTTCGACATAGACTGCCGGCACGAAGTTTCAGGCCCCATGGAAAGGGACAGGTCTATGCTGACGGTCAACGCGCAAATACAGATTCCGGAACAGGAACTCCAGCTGACCTTTTCTCGCAGCAGCGGCCCGGGCGGTCAGAACGTCAACAAAGTGAACTCGCGTGCGATTCTGACGTGGAGTTTTCAGGAATCCAAAGCGCTTCCGGGAGCTGTGCGGGATCGATTTGTTGCGAAGTACGGCAAGCGCCTGTCCGGGGAAGGGCACCTGCAGATTGCCAGTCAGCGATACCGTGACCAGCCGCGGAACATCGCGGACTGCCGTGAGCGACTGGTGGCCATGATCCAGTCGGTAGTCGCCCCTCCGATCAAACGCAAACCGTCCGCCCCATCGTATGGAGCGCGTCAGCGTCGCCTGCAGGAAAAACGCGTCCGCTCCGCCCACAAAGAATCCCGCCGCAAACCCGGCATGGACTAACCGGGCCGAGAGCATGTTTTCGGTGTGCGCATGGTCGGTGGCCCTATCCTGGGGAGGTCGAGGTTCGACCCGAGCCGGTTTAATTGGTGGGCTTGGTGTTTTGAACCACGGATAGACACGGAAAACACGGATGATTTGGGCTGGTGAAATGTCGTGGACGGCGAGGATCCATCTGAGCCGCAAAACCAGCTTGCGGCCCAGGGAGCGATCACTCGTGAAGCTTCACCAGGTGTGATCCCGCGATTTGTGGAACCGCCCTGCCCTGCTCTGTTTACCTGCCCCCGCGGTTGCTCAGGCCATCAGGAAGCTGGTACAGCTGATTCAGTTCGGCGTCGCTGAGGGCTTTGTTGAAGATCGCCAGTTCGTCGAAGTCGCCGATGTAGGCAATTCCCAGCATGATGGCTGCTTTCTCGGCCGTCCACGTCATGGTCATCGGGCGTTTCAGGCTGCCCTGAGACTGACCATTCAGATAGAGGGTGGCGATACCGGGACCTCCATCAGAGGAATTCAGATTGTGAAAGGTCCAGGCGACATGCGTCCATGCGGATCGCGTGAATGGAGGTTTGGCGACGGGTACCATCGGACGATCTGCAATCGCGATGTTGTCCCACGGAGTATCAGCCGGATTCCAGGATTTGTAATTCGGGAAGACTCCAAGGCGAAACGCACGCGGCAGGTCTTTGTCGAAGTCCACAAAGAACGAGGCGTCGTTCCAGGTCTTGTCCGTCATTTGGATCGGATCGCAATAGCCGGGTTTCAGATCCTGATCGGGATCCAGTCGCAGCCAGAAGGAGACTGTGCCGGACCAGTCGCGTTCGCGGAAACCGGCATTCACACCGCGAAACAGAGTGACTTTCGGCGTGGTGCTGTCGGTAAATCGCAGCGCGTCGCCGTAACGTCCGGCACCTTTGGCCAGGACCACATCGGAACGGGTGTTGCCGGGCTGAATGACTTCACGTGAGAGTGTTTCGGCGGTGCACAGCTGCGGATCGGTCGCCCGCTGGGCGTCGAATTGCCCGTCGAAGGGAGCGAGAAAGATCAGCGATTTTGTCAGCTCTTCCGGCGGTGCGGCCGTGAGTGATTTTGTGACGACCAGCAGGGTGAGGAACAGCGACCAGCGCAGAATTGGCATGACTGGGGGCTCGTTTTGGCAGGGAATAGGGAATAGGGAATAGGGAATAGGGGTTATTGCGTTACGGGGGTGGCCCAGTGATCGCGGTATTGCCGTCGAGTCAGGGAGTGTGCCTGTTCGCTGCTGGTGATCCGTTCCTGGTCGGGGTCAAATGTGATGACGGCGCCGGTCCGTGCGGAGATGTTGGCGAGGTGTACGACGGTTGCCGCAAGGCGTCCGGCCAGCACATCGGCATTGATCTGAACGTCTGACTGACGAATCGAGTCAAAAAAGTTCTGATGGTGGGCGGGCAGGTCCATGGCCCCGGTTTGTTCGGCCAGCAGTTTGTTTCTCGGCCCGTAGAGGCTCCAGCCTTTGGTATGTCCCATGATCAGCATGCCTTCAGTGCCATAAAAGGCCGCGCCGTTTTCGTAACCTTCCTGAACGTAAGGCGACCAGATGCGTTGTTCAAAGATCAGTTGTCGAGTGCGTCCGGCGGGGTTGCCCGCGATCGGGTATTCACAGACGGCGTACTGGGTATCGGGGAACTGCTGATCATCATCGAAAAAGGACTTGCTGCCGAAGCATGTGACGCGCGACGGGTGCGAAGTCACTTCCAGTCCCCAGAGTGCGACGTCGATATCGTGGACGCCATCATTGCCGATATCTCCACAGCCAAAGTCATACCACCAGCGCCAGACGCCGTGCAGCAGGTTGGGACGCCAGGGCACGGGTTGGGCCGGGCCCAGCCAGGTGTCAAAATCGAGGTGTTCGGGAGGTGCGGCTGGTTGCGAGTGACCGATGGATCCGCGGCGCTGGCTGTTCCATGCCTTCGCGACAAGGATCTCGCCGATTTCCCCTTTCTTTAAGCGTTCGATACCAGCACGAACGCATTCCGTACTGCGGCTCTGCGTACCCACCTGCAGTCGTTTTCCGGACCGGGCCACGGCGTCGGCCAGCAGGCGTCCTTCCAGAATGTTGTGACAGCAGGGTTTTTCCACGTACACGTGTTTCCCGGCATTCAGCGCCAGAATGGCGGCGGGGGCATGCCAGTGATCTGGTGTGGCAATGAAGACGGCATCGAGGGCCGTATCTTCCAGCAGGCGACGCAAATCGCCCGTGGATTGTGGTGCAGTCCCGGATCCCATTTGAACATTCTGAACCGCGGTGGCCAGACGCTGCTGATCCACGTCGCAGACCCAGGTGACCTGCACATCGCGGCGTTCGCTGAGCAGTTTCAGGTGATTGCTGCCCATACCACCGCAGCCAATCACGCCGACCCTCAGCAGGTCGTCTGACGCCGCGTCTGTACCGGCCGCAGACGCCAGTGGATTGGCCAGGAGTCCCGCGGAGACAGCCGCGAGTGAAGACTGCAGAAAGTCACGACGGGCGGGAGTGGTCATGCGGGAAACTCCGTGTGAGCAGCGATGGTGGAAACTGAGGTTGGCTGCGGGAATCCCGCTGGATTGCTGACGACCGTGGATGACCAGTCTGGCCGGTCACCCTGTCCCGGTATTTTGCAGGGGAATGCCGGTGCAGAGAAAGAATCACGAAGCAAGCGTGGGACACGTTACTGCAGGGATTCGTCTGTGGCAACCGAGGGCCAGGGCGTAAAGACGGTCCGGTCTGCGATGTTCTGACAGACGTTCGCATAATTCAGTAAGTTCCGGCTGGGATTTCGTGCTGTTCTGCGTCAGAATTCGGTGACGCGACGCTGGAAATTCCGTGCTGGCGGCGTGCCGGCAAAGGTGAATCGCCTAGAGGAGTGGACATTGGACCGAAAACTCTTCCAAACCCGTGCTGCCAGCGGCTCTGCGGCTGTCTTCGGTGGCGGGCTGTGCTATGGCCTGATGTGCCTGTGCTTCGTGCTGACTCTGTGGCGGACGGATGCGGGGCTGCTGGCGGCGCAGGCGGAGTCTGAACCGGCTTTGGAACCAGCAGCCGACGTGTCCCCGGAAGAGCTCAGAATTTTCGAGGCGGAAATTCGCCCGTTGCTTCTGCAGCACTGCGTCAAGTGTCATGGCGAGACGGCTCAGAAGGGTGGCCTGCGTCTGGATACCGCTGCGGGAATGCTGGCGGGTGGTGACGGCGGTGCGGTGGTCGTGCCGGGAGACCCGGATGGAAGTCCGTTGATTCGCGCGGTGCGGTACGACGGCTATGAAATGCCACCAGCGGGGCGACTTCCTGAGGCGGACGTGGCGCGATTGACGGAGTGGGTACGGCGGGGAGCGAAGTGGCCCAATCAGCACGGGGCCGGGTTGCCGGCGGCGCGAACGGGGTTCACGGATGAGGACCGCGCGTGGTGGGCTCTGCAGCCCGTCCGGGACACGAAACCACCGGAGGTGATGTCGAACGACTGGTGTCGCAATGAAATTGATCAGTTTCTGCTGGCAGAGATGCAGGGGGTTGGTTTGTCACCGGCTCCTGAAGCGCATCGGCAGACGCTGATTCGTCGAGTGACCTTTGATTTGACGGGGCTGCCACCGACTGCTGCGGAAGTTGAGGAGTTCGTGGCGGATCAACGGCCTGATGCCTGGGAACGCGTGGTGGATCGCCTGCTGGCCAGTGAGCGTTACGGTGAGCGTTGGGCGCGGCACTGGCTGGATGTGGTTCGTTATGCGGATTCTGATGGCTATCGCATTGATCACTATCGGCCGAATGCCTGGCGGTACCGGGATTATGTGATTCAGAGTCTGAATCAGGACAAACCGTATGATCAGTTTGTGCAGGAACAGCTGGCCGGGGATGAATTGTTTCCCGAGAACCCGGATGCTCTGATCGCCACGGGATTCCTGCGGCACTGGATTTATGAGTACAACAATCGCGACGCGCGTGGTCAGTGGGATTTGATTCTCAACGAAGTGACGGATACCACCGGCGACGTTTTTCTGGGACTTGGAATGCAGTGTGCCCGCTGCCACGATCATAAGTTCGATCCGATTCTGCAGAAGGACTATTACCGCCTGCGGGCTTTCTTTGAGGGGATACTGCCGGTCGACAACACAGTCATCGCTTCCACGGCCGAGCTGCAGTCGCATGCGGAGCAGGAGCGGTTGTGGCTGGACGCGACGGCGGGCATACGCAGTCGGATTGATGCGATTGAGCAACCGTGGCGTGATGAGGCACGCAGCAAAGCCATACAGATGTTTCCCCCGGATCTTCAGACGATTCTGACATCGGCTGCAGAGCAGCGCACGCCGCTGGAAAAGCAGCTTTATCATCTGGCGTGGCGGCAGGTGGATTACGAGTATGAAGTCCTTGACAATCGCATCAAGGGTGAAGACAAGGAGCAGCTGCTTGCCCTGCGCCGCGAACTGTCGGCCTTTGACAAGCTGCGACCGGCTGGTCCGGCCACGGCCCTTGTGGTAACGGACGTTGGTGTTCAGGCACCGCCGACGGTAATTCCCAAACGCGGTGTGGAGGTATTGCCTGGAGTGCTTTCGCTGCTGGATGCCGGTGACCTGTCCATTCCGACGCCGGCACATTCGGGGACAGCGCGAACCACGGGGCGGCGAGCGGCCCTTGCGCGGTGGCTCACTTCGGCTGAGAATCCACTGACACCTCGTGTCATCGTGAACCGGATCTGGCAAACGCACTTCGGGCGTGGACTGGCGCAGAACGCCAGTGACTTCGGAACACTGGGGGGGCCGCCATCGCATCCGGAGTTGCTGGACTGGCTGACGGCCCGGTTCGTCCGAAATGGCTGGCGAATGAAGGATCTGCATCGGCTGATTGTCACGTCCGCGGCTTATCGGCAGTCGGCTGAGCACCCGCGTCTGGCTGAGTTCCAGCGGGTGGATCCGAAGAATCAGAAGTACTGGCGTGCGGATGTGCGGCGGCTGGATGCCGAGCAGATTCGGGATGCAATCCTGATGGTCTCCGGCCAACTGGATCTCAAGGCTGGTGGTCCGGGTGTGCAATCCGACGTACCACGGCGATCGGTGTATCTGCGTGTGATGCGGAATCAGCGGGATCCGCTGCTGGATGTTTTCGATCTGCCGTTGTTCTTTTCCAGCACAGCTGCGCGGGACACAACGACCTCGCCCGTGCAATCGCTGTTGCTGCTGAACAGTCAGATGATGTTGAACCACGCGGCCAAACTTGCGACCTACGTCCGAGCCTCTGCGCCATCGCCATCCGGAGACGTTGCAGAGACCAGCGCGGGGGCAGGCTCAACCGTTGATCGACTCTGGATGGCCGTCTGCGGGCGTCTCCCGACAGCAGCAGAACGGGAGGAAGCCACAGAGTTTCTGACCGTTCAGGGGCAACGGATTCGTGAGGAAACGGATGCGCCGGATCCAGCGGCGGTGCCCGTGGCCAATCTGCCTTTCCGGGATGGTCAGGCGTTGCTGATTCATGGCAATGCGGAAGGTCAAAGCCCGACGCGGATGCAGGCGGATGTCGCGGATCAGGCCCCTGAGGGGGCATTTACGGTGGAAGCATGTTTTCAGCTGCGATCCATTTATGAAACGGGTGCAGTGCGAACACTGGCCGCTCGTTGGGATGGGCGTCCGGATTCTGATGGGTGGGCCTTCGGCATTACTGGCAAAGGGTCCCGTCGAAAACCACAGACGCTGGTCCTGCAGCTGTTCGGGCGAAACCGGGACGGACGACAGGTGGAAGCGGCGTTGTTTTCCGATCACAACGTGGCGTTGAATGTTCCCTGGTTTGCGTCAGTGTCGGTGACACCCGCTACAGCGGACCAGCCCGGGCGTGCGGTATTCACGTTGAAGAATCTTTCGAACGACGATGAGCCATTGAGTGTGGTTTCTGTTGAGCATGACATCGTGGGTGAGTTCAGAAATGTGCAGCAACCGGTGACGCTTGGTTTTCGTTCGGGGACCGAGGGCGCGGTCTTTGACGGTCTGCTGGATGACGTTCGGTGGTCGCGTGCGGCGTTATCACCGGAAGAGTTGCTGATTCAGCGGGATGGGATCACTGCGGCGACTCGAGGTTACTGGCGATTTGAACCTGCGCCGGGCTTGTTGCAGGATTCAGCCCAGGCGCACAGCCCTCTGAAGTTGCAGCGGGCCGCGGCGACGGTGGTCAGTCCTGAGGAGGCCGCGTTTGCGGATCTTTGCCATGCGTTGCTGAACTGCAGCGAATTTCTGTATGTGCAGTGAGTTCTGAAAGCGTGCGGCTGCCGAGTTTGGGTTTTGAACCACGGATGGACACGGGATTGCGCGTGTTCCGGGCGGGCGAGATTTCGCCCGAGCCGGTTGGGCTTGCGTGCGTGTCTTTGAACCACGGATGGACACCGAAAACACGGATGGGATGGGATGGGATGAGATGGAATGGCCCATATTCCGGGAGGGCGAAGTTCCATCTGAGCCGAATGATGCCTGCGGCTCGAGAGACCACGTGCTCTGCGGCGCTGATTATTGTTGCTGATTCAGTCGGGCGACGGCGGCGAGGATTTCCTGTTGGATTTCCGGAATCGGGCGCAGTGGCTGGTCGGAATTTTCGATCGGTTCCACCGTGTTGCTGGCTGGGTCCCAGTGTACCGGACCGTATTTCGCAGCCCCGGGGATGTGACTGAGGATGTGTCCGAGGGCATCGCCTTTGTTGTAATGCCAGAATTCAAAAGGAAAATGCATGAAGCCGTGCTGTTCCAGCATTTCTGTGATGGCAAGTCGATTGGCGATGAATTCCGGTTCCACGAATGGCGATCGCATGGGTGTGCGTTCGCTCATTTCCAGATAATGGTTTCCACGCCAGACTTCGGTGCCATCATCACGCCGCCAGACTGAAATATCAATGGCTGTTCCGGACATGTGGGTGCCGACTTTCGGGACATTGGTAACCAGCACAGAACCTCGCCGAAACAGCACTTCGGAGGCGGGAAGTGTGCCGCCATTTTCCCACAGGCATTTTTTCAGAATCGCGTCGAAGATTTCCGGTTTGCTACCCAGTTGTTTCTGCATCTGCAGAGAGCGATAGCCATCTTCGATTTTCAGAATCCAGCCGCGTTGATTCATGGCCCGGCCGATGGCCAGCACATCCGGAATCAGTCCTCGGCGTATCCAGTGAATACGTTCCAGCGTGCCAGCAAGTCTGGTGTCGGAAAACAGCATTTCCACGCCTGCAGTAGCGGCTTCATCCTTCAGGGAACCGAACGGTTCGCAGCATTCCTGAACCGGAAAACTCTGTATGCGGCGGACGAGCTCGTAGCCGGCTTCCAGTTGTTCGGCCCAGTAGTGACGACGGGCTGCGTCGTTGTCCGGTGTGGTCATCTGCAGAAGTTTCCTGACAGTGTTCAGGGGGGGGGCGGGATGGGACGGATAAGACGGATGGGACGGATAATTCCTGTGGGTCTTATCGGTACCATCAATCAAGTCACTGGATGCGAACGGACACCGGGGAAATCTCATTGGGATCTACCAGGGGGCGTCTGGTCTTCGCTGTATTCGCCAGCTGCCGTGCTCGAGCGATGCTGGTGTCCAGGACGATCCGAAGTTCCGTGGTCCAGGGACCTTCCTGAGGCATGACAAATTCCCAGTGCGGGACGACACAAACGCTTTGATGCACCGCTTCAAAGCCTCCTTCCGACTGACTGATGGTTTCAACAGGGAAGGTCCAGAAGCCAGCCGGTTTGGTGGATTCGACGCTGACGTCCATCCCCAGCCACTCGTCCACGAGATTCAGGCGGTCGGTGTCGATCAAATTCAGGGCTGTGTCGAGTGTTCCAAGGCGAGTTCCATGGCCGTCGTAGAAGTACCTGTCGTTGGCGCCACCGGGCATCGCGGCAAAATTGAGTTCGATCCCCAGGTGGAATGGCAGTCCGGTGGGGAATCCGGAGATCTGGTACTGAATCAGCAGTTCACCCGGTCGATCTGCCGAAATGATCAGGACCTTGCGAATTTCTCCCGTCAGATCGGTCACTCGCCCGGAACGGCGCATGTCGAGCGCGATCTTCTGCACGCCCTTGCGCAGTCCGGCTTCGTAGGCGCCGGTGGCGAAATCACCGATCACGCCGTGGCCCCTGCGAAACTCTTCAAGTGTCAGCCGTGGCTGCAGAAACAGATCCACAAGACTCTTACGAGGCCACTTGTCGTAAATGATCCGCTGATCAAGGTTAGGCTGCTTGAACTTGACCTCTTTGGAAATGGCCGCCAGTTCAGTATCGTCCAGCTGACCTGCCGTGGCAACGTAATCGAGGATACGCTGATGGTAGGGCTCGGGGCGGCGATTCAGCGTGGCCAGCAGATTGACGGCATTGGTGCGGATGTCGAGCTCGTAGATATGACCACCGCAGGCTGGTGCCACGGAAACAGCAAGGCGATGATTGCTGAGTCGGACTTCCTGCCGTGCGTCCAGATTGAGGTCTCCGACTTCGGCATCGACCCAGGCAGGATCCACGTGTGTGATCTGATTCAGGAGTGTGTCAGCTTTGATCAGTTCACTGTAGATGGCATTCCGCAGATGCGGCAGATACAGACCGCCGAAGGCACCGTGCCAGTAGGGGCAGTTGCATTGACCGCGATACAGATGCTGTTCGGCCTGTCTGAGCAGTTCCTCGTGTTCCGGCGAGGCCAGCGGGGCGGCTTTCAGTCGCGCGAGGCGGTTGCTGATGCCGATCATCCGGGCGTACATTTCGTTACTTTCCGGATAGCGCGTCCGGAAGTTGCGCCAGTAGCCACCGCGCGTGAAGCGGACCAGTCGCTGCCAGTCCGGATCGTCCGGATTCTGACGCGTCAGCGTGACGAATTCCTTCTGAGCGTCCGGCGGCAGAACCCATTCGGTCATTTCGCGATAGCTGGCATCGGGGAGATAGATGCGGCCGGTGGGGGTGACTTCGTCAAGGACTTCGGAGGGCGTTGTGATCCGGATCCAGGACAGATTGGCTTTCAGCAGATCCAGAAAATCCCGCAGCCAGCGGTCTTCATACACGTGTTTAGCGGTCTCGGGCCACGAACCGAATTTTTCACCGTCGTCGCCGAAGACGAGAACGGGGTTTTCATGCTTCGCGGCAATTTCCTGTAGGTACTGCAGGACTTCCTGCGGTTTTGAAAACGGAATCAGGTAGCGCAGGCGTTCGCTGTCGGGAAAGACAGACAGCAGGCGTCCTTCATCTTCGGTGACGTAGTAACCGTAAAGTTCCTGCGCGGGAAGACCGGCGCAGCGGAAGTGGTAGTCATCGATGATCGTGTACTGAATTCCGGCGGCAGCGATATCAGCAGCGAAGGATTGTTCCCAGACGCGTTCAGGAAGCCACATCCCCCGGACATCAGTGCCAAACACCTGCTTCAGGTGCCTGGAGTAGCTTTGAATCTGACCGATACGATCGCGGCGGGGGATGTTGGCCAGAATGGGTTCGTAGAATGCGCCGCCGATGATTTCCAGCCGACCAGAGGACGCCATCTGTTTCAGACGGGCGAGGTAGTCGGGCTTGTGGACCTCAAGCCATTCCAGAAGACTGCCGGAGAGATGCAGGGCAAACGGAATCTCCGGGTAATCCTGCATGACATCCAGAAACGGCAGATAGGCGTCCTGACAGGCTTGCTCGAAGACGCCATCGAAGTTGCCGACTGGCTGATGATTATGAAAACTCAGCACCAGCCGAATTGTGCCCGTCATCGCTCTACTCCACCCCCGCACGGCAGGACCGACTTTCGTCAGGAACGCGGTTTTGTTCAGGAAACCCTGTGCTTTTCGACTCTGGAATCCCTGCGGATTCTCTCGGAACCATACAGAAGGTCGAGGTGGAAAAGCGAGATTGCCCGTAAGAATCCAAAGAAATCTCAGGGTTTACGCACGCTGAACGTGGCAGTTTACGGAGCTGTTCTGCGTTGTGTATCCCTCCGAGACTACCAGGTTTTTGTGGCTTTTCATGACGGGTGAAACGACGGGGTTAAGAGCCCTTGCGGATCAGATCTGCAAGGTCCTGTGTGGACAGTCGAGCGGCGGTATCAGCGCCCGTCAGGACGCTGTCGACGAGGTCACGTTTTTCGCCGTGCATCTGCAGAATCTGTTCTTCAATAGTGCCTCGCGCGATGATGCGATAGACCATGACGGGTTTTGTTTGTCCGATGCGATGAGCGCGGTCGGTCGCCTGATCTTCGACAGCAGGATTCCACCAGGGATCCATGTGAATGACATAGTCGGCCGCGGTGAGATTCAGACCAGTGCCGCCGGCTTTGAGAGAAATCAGGAAGGCATCACCTTCGCCCCGCTGGAAGGCTTCGACGCGTTCCTGTCGCTGGGAGGGCGTGGTTTGTCCATCGAG
>JALQWE010000003.1 GCA_023258825.1 Planctomycetaceae bacterium
GTCTCGCTCCACCCGGTAGAAGCGTTCAAAAATACGTTCCAGCAACTCTTCCGGAATGCCCTCACCAGTATCGCGAACTGTTACACGGGCACCTTGCAGGTCAGTTCCCAGATCCACGGTTACCGTACCACCTGCTTCGGTGTGCTTGACGGCATTGTCGACCAGATTGCTGAGAATCGTGCGGACGGCCTGCTCATCCGACCGCACGTTCAGGACATCATCGCCCGTCAATCGCAGCGCGACCGTTCGTGAATCCGCCACAGTGCGAAAGTCGCGCAGCACATCTTCCACAAGTTCGTGCACCGGCACCTCTGTGATGTGCAGGATCTCGTTCCCCGTCTCCACTCGCGCCAACTGCAGCATCGACATAATCAACTGCAACAGCCGCTCAGACTGCTGATCAATCTGCCGCAGAAATCGGCCCGATGCTTCGGGGTCGTCCAACGCGCCATTCAGCAGCGTCTCTGTGCAGGCCTGAATCACCGTCAGCGGCGTCTTCAGCTCATGAGACACCCCACTGACAAAATCGCGTCGCATCGCTTCCAGACGACGAACATCGGTGATGTCGCGCACAACCACGACAGCCCCCGCGTGAGGCCCCTTCAGGATCGGTATCGCGACCAGCACGTGGTACGATTGATCCCGCGGAGATCGATATTCCAGGGACTGCATAATCCCGGAGTTGAGGGACTCTTCCACGGTCTCCAGAAACGCGGGAATACGCACCGCCTCGTACAGCCGATGCCCCGGTCCAATCACGTCCCCCACCGAAAGCAATCGCCGCGCTCCCGGATTGATAAACACGATCCTCTGCTGCTGATCGATCGCGATCACGCCTTCCATCATCGATTCCAGCACCGCCGTCAGCAGGTTGACCGACGCACTGGCCTCACGGCCCGCGCGTTCAAGCCCGAGAATGCGATCCTGCAGCTCATCTTCCAGCTGGTACAACGCACTCGCCACCGCTCCGACTTCGTCGTGCCGATCCGAGACATTCAGCAGCATGTCGTCCCGATCTTCCCGCTGCACCGTGGCCCGCAGTTTCTGCGACATCATCTGCAGAGGATTGACCACCCCCGCCGTTACAATCGCCAGACACAGCGTACCGGTCAACCATGTAAACACGACCGCACGAAATGTCAGAGAACTGATCTGCTGCGTCTGCCCCATTGACAGCGCAGGGTCCGAAACCATGACCAGTACCCGCACGCCCGTGCCCACTGTGACTCGCAGGCACGCGATCAGCACTTCCGGACGTTCCGGATCCATTCTGACAGATCGGACCGACTCGCCCTGTGAAAACGCTGCCCGTATTCCAGAGGCTACCGTGACCTCGCTCAGTCTCGTATCTACCGGATCACCGACTGGTCCCTCCGCGTTCCCATCCCAATTGACCAGCCAAACCTGCTGGCCTGACGTCAACCACTGCCGCACCGATTGAACAATCGCCGCCGAATCACTGCCAGTGCTGAGACGCTCAGCAGCGGTCTGCATCAATGTCCGCACCTGCTGCTGATGCTGCGCAGCGGCATGCACTGACAGTTGTGTCTGCAGAGTCGCCAGCAGTCCAATCACCGCAGGTAACGTCAGCAGGACATACAGTCCCATGATCTTCCAGAAAAGTTTGGAACGAAGCCAGAACAAACAAAACCTCAGGCAGTCAGTTCAATTCCATCACCGTGGACGGCACATTTCGACCCAATTTGCGAAAATATCGAGATGACTTATCAGACCGGTCGCAGCAGTCATTCGCGGAAGCATCCGGCCACCTGCATTTGATACAGAATGCCTCACGCACCGTCGCTTCACAACGCACGCTGCAAAAGCCTCGAGTCTTCCCGCAAAAACATCGTGCCCCGATGCAGCACCGACTCGCACCATGCGATGCCGACGACCTTCGAAATGGTCTTCCTCTGTTCACCAATGTTCACCAATAACGTTCTGCCCATTTTATAGGCACTCGGAGGGCATGTCATGGAACAAAATGCCAGTCTTAACGAAGGAGGCATGAATCGGAACAATTGGCAGTTCCGAGAAAACCCCCAAAACAACGGTTTTTCACCTGTTTGACGCGTCGTCCCGTGCCCCCGTTGTCCTTCCTCGTCAGCCTGCCCCGAAAAATAGTGGCAACAATATCGAATGACACCGTTTCCCGCCGACATTCTTTCGCCACAAGACCTCGATCAATTCGCCCCGTTACTTTTCGGTATTCCGCTGATCACCCGCAGATCCGGTGCGGTCAGCCGCTTTCCCCGCCGTTTTCCCGGGCGCGTTGGCTTGAGCCATTCGCGATAACCACAGTTCCCGTTCCATGGACAACGCAGCCGCCTCCCCCGGACGCCCCGCCTGTTTCGCTGCCATCACCGCATCCTGTAGTGCTGCGGCTGTCGATGCCGGGTCCAATGGAGCGACTGAAGGCATCCAGAGCAGTGCCGGCAACGCCTTGTCATAGTCATTCAGAACCATCAGCGCACGTCCACAAATCCATTCCCCAGGACCACGGAGCTCACGCTGCAATTCATGCAGTCGCACCTGCCATTGCGCCACCGCCAGCTCTCGAATTCCGCCCTTTGTCAACAGCGACAACCGCCACAACTGCAGTTCCACAATCGTCCCCAGACTTCCACGCCCATTGCGCTTCAGACCACGCAGGACCTCCTCAGCCCGCTGCTGATGTACCGACTCATGCAGCAACGCCGTCGCTGTGACCAGGCGTCGACATTCCGAGTCCGCTTGCAGATCGTCGGCGCGCCCGGTGTAACGAGCCGATTCCTCCAGTCGCTCATCCCAGACGAGTGGCAACAGCAGCAGGTGACGTGTGTCGGGGTCAGAGTCCAGAATCTGCTCCACCTCGTGGATGCATTCGTCATACCGCCGCTGCGCGCGAAAAATCTCCGCTCGCGCCGCACGTATCTCCCGAATGACCCACGGCCGCTGCTCCTCGTCCAGCGCCTTCGTGATCAGCGGCAACGCCTCCGACCACCGATAATTCTGAAGATGCTTCAGCCCTGCCTCATAGTCCACAGGTTTCTGAAATCGCAACGTGGCAACGTCCCGCAACGGGACGATATCCGGAGCCCCCGCGGTTCTGCGAATCACCACCGATTCCGCGACGACGTCCTCAATCACTCCCGACAACACTTTTGCACGCCGTAACCCTACAGGCCGTAATTCCACCTGATCCATACTCACTGCCGGTGGTTCCGGTGCGGTGTCATCCTGAGCCATCACGGGGTTCGGGCATCCCGCCATCCACAGACTGCACACCGTAACAGCAACGACGACAATCCATCGTACGCGCGAGCAATGCCGGATTCGTAACGGACGCACGCTGCCCTTCGAAGCATCGCAAATACGCACCGATCGGCGGAGGCTCTGAATCCAACTCTGCCACATATCGCTGAGTCCCGGGACCATGGCGGTGCCCGGTCCGTGTGGTTGCCTGATAAAAGCCGCTGCAGATTCCACCGTCCATTGTGCCGAGGTCAGCGGAAAACAGCAATCCGGAACACGTTTCTGCCAGATTGGCCCGGTTGCCAGGCACACACTGTTGCTCCTGAACGTTTTCTGAGTCACAATGGCGTGGCAAGGCTGCATCCGTCGCCGCTGATGCTGCCGTTCATCCTCCCAACTTCCCGGATTGCCCCACCCCCAATCAGGACGTCTGCCATGCTTACAATTTATGGCAATCCGCGCACTGCCTGCGATGGCCTTCCCCGGCGACAAATCCTCTCGGCAGGCGGCCTCGGCCTGTTCGGTCTGTCCGTTCCGCAACTGCTGGCCGCCGAATCTGTCAGCCAACCCACCGCTCGCGCAAAGTCGGTTATCTTTCTGATGCTCTTCGGAGGCCCCAGCCAGCTGGAAACGTGGGACCTGAAACCCAACGCTCCCGAACAGATACGCGGGCCGTTTAAGCCCATCGCCAGTCGCACTCCGGAACTCCTGATCGGTGAACATCTGCCGCAGATGGCCGCGATCTCCGACAAGTACTGCGTCATTCGCACCATGTCTCATTCCTTCAATGACCACAGCGGCGGCGGTCATTACCTTCAGACCGGAAAACGCTGGCACGTGCCCATCGGCGGCGGCTTTGCCCCCACTCCACGCGACTGGCCCTCCATGGGGTCGGTGATGGAATACCATGATCAGCAGACATGGGGCCTGACACGCTCTATGCCATCCTACATGGTCCTGCCCAACAGCCTTGGGGCACTGCAGGAAAAAGGCCAGTATCCCCGCCCCGGCGAACATGCCGGCTGGCTCGGGCCTCGCTACAACCCCCTCACCACCAGCATCCAGAAGCGGTCCGTAGACGACAACCCGTTCTGGAGAAATTGCACGGACGAAGAACTGACGTTTCAGATCTCAGATCTTCGATCAGCGGACGACGTCAGCGAAACACGGCTCAGCCGTCGCCGATCGCTGCTCGAACAATTCGACCGGGAACGACAACGACTGGAAGCTTCCGGGACGGCGCTTGGCTTCGATGCCTTCCGGCAGCGCGCTTTTTCGCTGATGACTTCCAACCAGACTCGAAATGCTCTGAATATCCGCGAAGAGCCCGCTGCGATTCGCGATCGCTATGGACGGCATCTGTTCGGACAGTCCGCCCTGATGGCCCGACGACTCGTTGAAGCCGGCGTCCGCTACGTCACCGTCCATTACGATTGCGTAGACGGATACAGCTGGGACTCCCATCGCAACAGCGATGATGTCAAACGTCACCTGCTGCCCACCTTTGACCAGGCCTGCTCCGCCCTGCTCTCCGACCTCGATGAACGAGGCCTGCTGGATGAGACACTGGTCATCGCAACCGGAGAAATGGGGCGTACACCCAAGGCCAATGCGGCATGGGGACGCGATCACTGGAGCACGCTGTTCTCCAGTGTCATCGCCGGCGGCGGGATCCCCGGAGGCCAGTGCTACGGATCTTCCGATAAGGATGCAGCCTATCCCAGGGAAGCCGTCGTCCGCCCGGAAGACCTGGCCGCAACGGTCTATCACGCACTTGGAATTGACCCGGAACTCCGCATTCCCAACGCTGAAAATCGCCCCATCTCCATCGTCGATGGAGGTTCCCCTGTCACGGCACTCTGGGGCTCGTAGGCGCTGTCATTGTCGCTGAATGTCCAGTTCACACTGCGCGGAAACGCAGCCAGGGACGCGGACGCAGTGGCAAACCGTGAGTTCCGCCGCTCTGTGGCTTACCAAACTGTCGCAAGCGTTTCGTCGGCACCAATCAGCAGTGATGCTCCACCATCCTCCTGACACGGCCGCACCAGCCCGGCACGCAACATCCTGAATTGACCATTCTTTGTGGCAAACACTCGCAGATTCCTTCGCCCAGCCGATGGCATGAGTAACGGACGGGCAATCCAGGTGTCCGGGGCCCGCCGAATTCGAGACAGCACCTGTTCGGTCTCCTGCAGATCGCCGGATCCCCCGAACCATGGCCGAGCCGCGTGGCGCGGATCATCCGGTCGGATTGCAAAGTGCTCCGGAGCCGCAAGTACTTTTTTCAGGACGTCCGGATCGCCGCAAGGCAGTACTTCAGCGGTTTCCAGCAACGGCTCCTGGCCCAGATACTCCCGGATCATCTGCGGAATCAGTCGCAACAGGCGTCGCAGTCGCAGCATGCCGCTTCCCGGTGGATTCAGCACGTGGACTCGCCCCGCGGCCCAGCTCTGCACCAACCCAGGCACGCCCACCAGCGAATCCGGACGAAAACAATTCGGATCCAGCAGCTCGTCGTCCACTCGGCGCACCAGAGTCCGCACGGGACGCCAGTCGCCACGGACCCGCAGAAAGATCCCGTCCCGATCCTGTCTTAAATCCGAACTTCGCGCCATCGACGCAGAAAGACAGCGTGCCAGAAAGTCATTTCCTCGAAACGTGGCTCCTGAAAACCCTGGATCCAGAACGACCACCTCACCGTTTCCGGCTCCCCGCGGCAACCAGTTCGCAAACAACTCCCGACGCACGAATTCCACCGCGTCATCCGCGTCTTTCCAGTGCTCATGCGTCAGCCGCTCAAGCCCAGCGGGATGTGAGAAATCCTGGTCCATCACCACAGCGGTCCCGTCCGCCTCAAGTGCCAGATCCGTCGCGCCAAACAAGGCCCACGTCAGGAAATCCGGGTGCTTCAAAGCCACCGGAACCGCCCACTGCTGCAGGTGCAACTCCAGCCCACGCTCAGCTTCCCCCTGCAGGAATCCCGGCAGTCGACGCTCCGTCTGAAAATGCTGCAAAAAAGCAGCAATCCCCTCAAATCGCTGCTGCAGTCCCCGCTCCAGCAATCTCCAGGTCCCGTCCGACAATCGTGCGGAATCCTGGCCGACTGTTGAATTCCCCGGCAGGCTGCCTGCGTTTTGCTCCACCCCCTGCAGAGGACGCGACTGGCGACCAGTCCGCGCATACGCTGCCGTGGAGTCGAGGGGGGTGACATATTCAACAGTTTCCCGAAACATGGCCGTCACTATTTTCTCTTGAAACGCGATTTCAAAGCCCGTCCGCTAGAGCCGTCAGCAAATTTCATACCATGAACAAATATTACCGACCGGTGATGGCAGAATGACCGCAACCTGACACCGCCCATTCGAGCAAGGTTCGCCAAAACCGCCAAAAAGGCAGTTCGAGCGGTGCTTCATACTCCGGTGCCAACACTTCAGAGCACAGCAAGGTGCTTCGCAGCAACGCGCTTCCCAGCCAGGTGCCCACCAACGATAGCTGCATTCTGGCCGGGAGCGTGCCGGGAACGCGTGCTTCGACAATTGAAAACGAAAGCGCGCGGTCGCATGGAAAAGGCCGAATTTTAAGAATCACTCGTCATCGATCTTCCCTGAACGTAGAATTCCACTGGAATTCCGATGGAAAACGGGCTGATACAAAACAAAAGTTCCAGTCGGCGATTGTGCCTGCCGGCGATCAGATCAGACGGATTCGGCGACCAAACTGCCGCCTTTGCGGGACCACACCATGCTGGCTCAATTGATTCCCAAAGACGGTGGTCCCCCCATCACTCTGACGCACCCGATTACCGTCGTCGGCCGCAGTTCCAAACACTGTGATCTGGTGCTGGATCACACCAGCATCTCCAAACAACACTGCATGCTGGTGAAAACGGACGGTCTGGTGTACCTGCGAGATCTCGGCAGTACGAATGGGACGCGCGTGAACGGGCAGCGAGTCATACGCGGAGCTCTCCTGCCGGGCGACCTGCTTTCCTTCGCCGGTCTCAGCTTTCGCATTCATATGGGCCCCGATCCAGCCATCGACGCTGCCCCCGGCGGCCGCACAGAATGGATGCCCGGACTCCCTGGTCAGGCAAAATCCGGGAAGGCGTCTGGCGGAAAACCGCTCTCCGACTCCAGCCTCAGCGATGTTCGCTTTCTACGCGACTCCGATCTGCTGATCCCCGACTGACGGCACGCCCGCAGCCCTGCCGCAAGCCCCCAAACGTCGACGTTCGCGACCGCGTTACGCGCAAACCGTCGTGATGCCAATCGCGCTGCCACGCGCCCGCCTCGCCCCTGAAGGTGCATGGCACCTGAGCGATCACGTCAGCCGACCGCCTTCGTGAGCGACGTCCCAAACCACTACGGTGCATGGCACCGTGGTGTTGAAAGCTGAGTATTTTCTGAAGAAATCGGCCGCGGCACTTCCTGCCGATCGCCCGAATGCCATGCAGGAACGCGCCCGTCCTGCCGATACAGGACTTATCGCAGACAAAATCGTGAAGACTGATTCTTCGCGATCCATCCGCAAAATCGAAATATTTTCACAAGTCCGCGGAAAGCCCCGTTCGATATCTGAAAGGACGTTGATTCTTCAGCGGACACCTTCGGAATTCACGATTGAGGCGGTCGCGGGTCTGGGACCACGCGGCGAGGATATGACTCATGGCAATCCCCTCTGTTTCTTCAGGGAAAACGACAATGCAGAAGTTCGGCAGACACTTACGACGCGGGGTCGTGCTGACGACGATCTGCCTGATGCTCCTGTCCTCCAGCGGATGTACGCTGACGGGTGGGTTTGTCAGCGTACTCTGGTCCTATGTCACTTTCTGGAAGGTGCTGCCCGCAGTGCCTGTCCCGGCTTACCAGAGCCAGTTGATGGAAGACAAACTCTGGGAAGATGAACGCTACAACCGCGTTCCCGTGCTGGATCCTGTCGAAGGCGATGTCTTCTGCGTCGACCCTCCGAGCGAAGATCAGGTCATGCGAGCCCTGCCAAATGACCCGGCAGGCGGCGTTGCCTTCTTCCAGGAAACGCAGATGAACAACGTTCGCATCGTCGTGGAACCACTCGTCGATCGTCTCGACGACTGCAAAGTTTACCCACTGGTTGGCCCCTGCCGACTGCATCACTGCCACTACAAGTGCACGGTTTATTACGACAAAACCATCCGAGCCTACTGGCCAGTGCCTTTCACCCATGTCGATCAGTCTGTGGAAGTTGTCTACATCGACAAGGACCACCTGATCCGCTGTGCCGGCCCGGCCACTCCCTGAGCCTGCCGCTTTCGGTCTTGAGTCGAAACATCAAAGCCAAAGGAATCGCTTCACCGCGGTTTCTTTGGCTTTTTTCTTTCCGTCTCCGTCCGAATGTCGTTCGGCAGCAGACGCATCGAAAGACGTCAATCGCCCTGCCCGAGACTGGTCGCCCGAAGCCGGCCGCAGGAAACTGGCAACTTGTAACTGGTAGCCGCAAGTTGGAATTGGATCTGCCTCCCAGTACGCAGCGTCACTCGACTTCGGAAAAGCCGATCAGCAACAAATCGGTCGTCTCGGGCACTTTCCCGGAACCCTGCGACACACTCGGCCGTCTCCTGACAGTGAAGTTCGCGCCGACACGTCCTCCTTCCATCGAACGCACTCGCCCGAGGCCGATAAATCCTGTATCCTGCCGGGAAAGTCCCCGGACGAATGACCGGGATTCCCGTTACTCTCTCTGCATAGTCTCAGCACGAATTCCTAAGCTGCATTGACGCAGCACGTGGAGATTCCAGCATGTCGCTTCCAACCTGTCCTTCCTGTGGCCAGTCTGTCCTTGAGGACGATGTGGTGGATTGCCCTTTCTGCGGTGCCGCAATGGACGGCTCGCGTGGCGCGCGAAACACGCCCCAACCGGGCAAGCCCGGGGCCAGTCGGCCGGGAGCAAGAAAGCTGCCGGAGAAGCCCGCGGAACGCCCCCCTGTTGGTACTCCCGCTGCTGACAACAAAACTCCGGCCAGGGCTCCAGCCAAACCCACGCCGCCGGGTCGCCCCGGCTCAAAGCTGGTGGTTGACGAAGATGATCCGTTCGGAATCGGGGCCGCAGGTGCCGGCCAGGCGATTCAGGCCGCTCTGAAGCCCGACAAGGGACGACTGCAGAAAGTGGTCTGCCCGATGTGTGAGCAAACCGGCTTCGTCCCCAAAGCGGCACTTGGAAAAAGCGTCCGCTGCGCAAATACCCAGTGTATGGTTCCCGTCTTCACCGCGACCGACCCGGCGCTGCAGAAGTCCGAACGCCGCCCCGTCCGGTTGTCCGACGAAGCGGACGCTCTCCGCCGCGCTGCCGAGGCAAATGCCCCGCGGAAACGCAATCCGCTGGTGGTCTACGGAGTCGCGGGTGCGGTTCTGCTGGGACTCGCCGTGGTCGTCGTGTCGGTGCTCAAACCTGCAAAACCACCTGCCCAATTGGGAGCCGCTCGCGATCTGAGCGCCTTTGAGCAGCTGGCGGCCGAGGAAGAGGCCGCTCAGAAAGCAAAAGCAGATGCCGAGGCCGCTGCAAAGCTCATCCCCACCGATGACCCAGGCGCAGAAACACAGGGGCTGATCAAACGCATGATCAGTCTGGCTCGTCAGGACCTGCGCGACAAACCCCTGGCGCGTCGGATGACCGGTGATCTCTGGCTGAAACTCGGGAAAGACGCCGAAGCTGCAACAGAATTCAATCAGCTGGCCGTCGTGGACAAAGCGCGTGGCTACTACCGAGTCCTGCCGTGGGTCAGCGCCTACTGGCGCGCACAGCAGGCGGGGAACGCAGCTGCTGCGTCCGCCGCGCTGCAGTCTGCCGAATCCGAATTGCTCCAAACCGGCGCGGCTGGTGAAAAGGCCCTGAAACAACTTCCCAAAAGCGGTCGTGCCATCACCGAGGCCTGTCTCGCCCTGGCGACGGCTCTGGTTCACGAGGGTCGTCTTGAAGATGCAACGATGCTGGTGGCGTCCCGACAACTCGATCGCTCCATCCCGGCCAATCGCGACACTGTGGCCAGCACCGCATGGCTGTTCATTGCTTCGCAGTTCCGTGAACTGACTCTGAACCCACCGCCAGCGATGGACTGCTGCCTCTGGGCCGATCCTCTGCACCTTTCCGTCGCCGTCAATCTTGCGGGACGAGGATACTGGAAAGATGCCGTCGCGTGGACAACCGCGGCCAGTGACCCGCGTAGTGCCGCCGACGCGCTGATTGCCATTGCCGACGTCGGTCTGCAGTTGCGACCGCCTGCCGATGCACAGTCGTTGCTGCAGCAGACCGCATCCAGCCTGACAAACCCCTTGATTCAACTTCGCGCTCGTGCCGCGGTCGCGGCCCTGTCTTCCGATGCCAGCCTGCTGCAAACCTGCGTTCAGGACCTTCAGCAGGTCCCGGTAATCCCGGCGATTGCCGTTCCCGGAACAGCCGATCTCGTGCGCAAGACACAACTGCCGGCAACCGAAGCGCTACCTCTCGCGCTGGCCTCGGCGGAAATCGCTCGAGCCACGCTGGTCGCCGGAAAGCCCGAACTCGCCGGCCCCGCGCTGACCCGCTGCCTCGAAGCGTTCAACGCAGCCGCACCGCCCACGACCGATCTGCGTATGCTTCTGAATCAGCTAACACAGCAGGAAAATGCTGTCCGCCAGCAGATTCAGACAGACCTCAGGGAAAACAACGAATCGAAGCTCAATGCAATGTTCCGTGATTACGGAATTCGTGTGGGACAATTGTCAGCCGTGGCGGAAGATCGCCGGGCCCTGATGCTGCTCCTGCTGTCCCGCGTCGTTTACGCCGGAGGTGCTGCTCCACTGCGCGAACTGCTTAACTCGTCCCCGCAAGCCGCTGCCGAGGTGCAACTGGATGACACCCGCTATCTGCTCGCAGTCGCAGCCATCAGTACCGGGCAGGAATTCCCCGAGGTCATGCCTGCCAGCGCGGACAGCCCGCTGGTGGTCCCCACAACCGGGGTCTTTGCTCCGCTTGTCGCGGCTCTGGGGCACTACACCGGGCCGGCATGGGCGACGTCATCCGACGCCTGGGCAGAGACTTACTTTTCCCTTGAGTCCAGCACGGATCTCGTCCCCGGACTTCGACAGGCCATGATGTCCGATCTCACCCGAACACGCGTCGCCGCTGGTGATCCCGCAGCAGCACTGAATGGCATCCTGCAACTGAAAAACGGCATCTGGCGGGAAGAGGCAATGCAGGTCCTGGGAAAGGCCATGACCACGCGCCAACAGGATAAGAACCTGCTGGAATGGGTCGCCAGCAACAAACTACCCGCCATGGAACAGATTTGCCTGTTCTATGGCATCGCACAGGGCCTGCTGGAACGTCAACAGGCGACGCCCCCACAGTCCGTGGCTCCGGCTCCGGTCAAGGGCTGAGTCATTTCGACTGATTCACCCCGCCCGCGAATTGTTAACAAATTCACGCCACCAAAGCCTCCGATTTCCTGTGGTTCTGGTGGTCCCACCAGACAATGCGGTTTGCGCCGGCCCCGAGGTAGCGAAACGGTGTTGATCTCTGGAACAGTCGCGTTTCGCCCCGTCGAAACGATCACCCGGCATTTTCCGCCAAAATCCGCTACACAAATACCTCTCCGAAATCCACAAAAATCGTCCCCGATTTCCCATAATGCCAGTGCAGCGTCCACGCGGCACTGCGATAGCAGAACACAGTAAAACAGCACGAAAACGTCGCAGAGCACCTTCGCCACCAATCCCCTCGCCAATCTGGCTGAATTCTCCTCGTTTCTCGCTGAAACTCTGTGTCCTCTGTTCTAAAAAAAACGTGCGGGAGAACGCTCGACGCACGTTTCAGCGGAGTGAAACGCGACTGACTTCTGGTTGAACATTGTTTCGTCCCCCCACGCGGAATGTCCCTGCGCCGCCAGCTGATCAAGGATCCGGCCCCCGCACGTATTTCCATCAGCAGGCTGTTCACTTGAGACCGTGAGTTTTCACGTGGTACCATACGCCTCTGGTCCGCATTCCCACACCTGCTCCATGACGCGAGTGACACACGTGATCCAACGACTGCAAGACGCTTTGCTGATTCTCAGCCTCTGCTGCACTTCACTCACGCCCGTGATCGCACAGATGCCGGACGACTTTTCGCACAGCGTGATGCCCATTCTGAAAACACACTGTGTGCCCTGCCACGGAGGCCGGGAAGCCAAAGGCAGCTTCTCTCTGAACACCCGCGAACTGCTGGTGGATTCCGGACATGTGATTCCCGGCAAGCCCGATGAAACACACCTGCTGGAACTGATTCACAGCGACGATCCCAAACGGCAGATGCCCCCCGCTGACAGACCACGACTCACCAGCCGTGAAGTCGAGATTCTGACTCGCTGGATCGCTGAAGATCTTCCGTGGGAGCCCGGTTTTTCCTTCGCTCCCGTGGCATGGGAACCACCACTGCGTCCGCGTCAGCCGGAACTTCCGGCGGCCTTCAACGGCCGGACCAATCCGATCGATCGCATCCTCGACCATGCCATGCAGCAGCAGGGCACCGCGATTCCAGAGCGCGTGGATGACGCCACATTCCTGCGACGAGTCTCTCTGGACCTCGTTGGACTACTTCCCGAGCCCGAGGCGCTGGACACGTTCGTTCGCGATCCAGCTCCGGACAAACGAGACCGCGTGATTCGCGAGCTACTGGCCGACGACATTTCCTACGCCGATCACTGGCTGACATTTTTCAACGATCTGCTGCGAAATGACTACAGCGGAACAGGGTTCATCACAGGAGGTCGACAACAGATCAGTGGCTGGCTCTATGAGGCTCTGCTGCAGAATAAACCTTTTGACCAGTTTGCACGGGAACTGATTGCACCACCAACTCCGGCCAGCCAGGGCTACATCGATGGAATTCGCTGGCGCGGAGAAGTGAGTGCCGGACAAACCGTGGAAATCCAGTTCGCTCAGAGTGTCGCCCAATCGTTCCTCGGAATTAATCTGAAATGCGCCTCCTGCCATGACAGTTTTATCGACCGCTGGAAACTGGATGAAGCCTGGGGACTGGCTGCGGTCTATGCCGCAACTCCGCCGGAAATCCATCGCTGCGACAAACCCCTCGGACGCAAAGCACAAGCCGCATGGCTGTTTCCGGAAATTGGTCAGATCGATGCCGCGGCCCCCCGCGAAGAACGACTTCGGCAACTGGCCGCCCTGATGACACACCCGGAAAACGGACGATTCTCCCGAACGATCGTCAATCGTCTCTGGTATCGCCTGATGGGACATGGCATCGTCCATCCGCTTGATGCCATGCAGTCACCACCATGGAATGCCGACCTGCTCGACAGCCTCGCTTCTTCCCTGGTTGCCGCCAATTATGATCTCAAATCCATCCTCCACCTGATCGCTTCCTCTGAAGCCTATCAATCCGCGACTCGCAGTCGAGCAGCAGATGAGGCCCAGCCAAAAGCCACGTTCCAGTGGCGGGGACCGGTCGCACGCAGAATGACCGCCGAACAGTTCATTGATGCCGTGTGGCAGCTGACCGCTGCTGCCCCCACGGCCTTCGATGCCCCCGTGATCCGCGCTAAACAATCGACCGAGCCATCGTCGCAGACGCCCCTCACCGGCAAATGGATCTGGGGAGCCAGCGCGGCTAACGGTCAGATACCGCCATCCGGCGAAACCATCGCCCTCCGGAAAACGTTTTCGCTCGAGACAGAACCAACCAGAGCCGCCCTGCTGGTCACCTGCGACAACAGCTTCACGCTGTTCGTCAACGGCCGTCAGGCGGAACAGGGAGTGGAATGGAATCAGCCACGTGCCCTCAATTTCAGGCACCTGCTGAAAAAAGGAGAAAACACGCTCCTCGTCATCGCCGCCAACGGTGGCAGCGGTCCCAATGCTGCAGAACTTTTCCTCGAAGCAAGGCTGCTCAACGGCGAGGGACAGAGCCTGACTGTCTCCACCGACGAGTCGTGGACGTGGAATGCCCAGCCGCCCACCGTGCGCGAAGGTCGTGTGGGCAAAACCTCCGGAACATGGCAGCCAGTGACGGTGGTTCCTGAACTATCCGTCTGGGCCGAAGCCGTCAACGGCAACGGACGCAGCCTGCTGCAGCAGGCCTTCAACGGCGATCTTCGGATGGTCCGAGCCTCACTGATGAAAAACGATTTTCTGATGCGTTCGCTGGGACGACCGCACCGCGAGCAGATCGTCTCCATGCGTCCTGATGAACTGACCACACTGGAAGCGATTGATCTCTCCAATGGGTCCACCCTGGCCGGTTACCTGACACAGGGCGCAGCGACACTCAAAGATCAGTGGCAGAATGACCGCGAAGGCCTTGTGCAGTATGTCTGTCGCTTCGCATGGTCACGGTCACCAACGGCGGAAGAATCCACTGCTATTCTGGAACTGCTGAGCCCCGAACCGACGCCCCCGGAAATTGAAGACGTCCTCTGGGCCGTCGTGATGACGCCGGAATTTCTGCTGGTCCGATAGACAGCCGTTTTGGCCAAACGCGGTTCCCCTGAAGTGATTTCAGGGGCCGCGTATCAACAACGGAAACCGACGGCGAACTTGCTGCGCGGTGGCACAGTCGGCAAACCAACCACCACGCGATGCTGCAGAACCACAGGCATCTGCAGGAATCAGCCGCTGTCCAGAGCGGGGTCAAAAGCGACCGTGCCCACTACTTTTTTGAACGCTTCGCCCCAGCCGATTTTTTTGCAACGGCTGAACCGGCGGTGGACTTCGCTGCGGCTTTCGGCGCCTTCTTTCCGCTGCTGGCGGCTTTGCGCTTTCCGGCAGCCGCCGAAGCTGAAACCGTGGAATCCTGAGTCGGAACCTTTGCGGACTGCTTTCGCTGACCGCCGGAAGCCGACTGAGGCTTGCCTTTTGTCCTGCCGGACGCTTCAGCAACGCGAAACAGCACCATCTCGCGAATCAGATCCCATGGAATTGGTTGATCCAGTGGAAACTGAACAGACCCTTTGGCTGTCACGTAGCCAGCCAGTTGCCGCTGAAAATGAACCATGGCAGACGGCGTCGGGTAGAACCCAAGATGCCGCTCGAACGCGGCGAAATGCACCAGATTGCCATTCAGCACAAAAGTCGGGATGCGATACTTCATCGCTTCTGTGGCCGCCGGTGCAGCCACACGAATCAGTTCGCGCATCTGCCGCAGCAGTTCCTGAGTTTCTGTCGGGAATCCGACAATGTACTGATCAATCGTGGAACTCTCCGGCGCTGCCGTCACCGTTTTTTTCTTCATCGGACTGCGACCTGCTGCAAATACTGACACGCGAAAACTGACAGTGGTGTGGTGCCCGGTGAATTGCCTGAACGAAGCGAAGCGACGCCATGCATTTCGACATCGCGCACCACAACGTCTTTCACGCAACGTGTCTCAGGACACGACACCGCGGGGCACAGCACACTGACTACTTTTTGTTGACGCAATCGTCCCGGAATCCCGAAACGATTACGGCGTCGTTACTCCGGATCTTCCTTGTCGCCGCTGCAGGCAGGCTTCGACAAAATCGCGGAAGAGCGGATGGGGTTTGTGCGGTTTCGATTTGAATTCGGGGTGGTACTGCACCGCCAGGAACCATGGATGTGCGGTGAGTTCGATAATCTCAGCCAGACTGCCGTCCGGGCTGGCCCCGGAGATCTCCATGCCGGCGGAGGTGAATTGACGACGGTATTCCGGGTTGAATTCGTAACGATGGCGATGACGCTCACTGATTTCCGTTGCGCCATAGGCCTTCTGAGTTTTTGTGCCGGCGGTGAGCACGCATGGTTGAGCCCCCAGCCGCATGGTTCCCCCTTTGCGGTTGACGGTCTTCTGCCCCTCCAGCAGACAAATCACCGGGTGCGGTGTGTCTGACGAAAACTCACTGCTGTTGGCTTCACTCAGCCCAAGCACATTGCGAGCGAATTCAATCACGGCGCACTGCATGCCAAGACAGATCCCGAAGAATGGAATCTCGTGCTCCCGGGCGAACTGAATGGCCTGAATCTTGCCTTCAATGCCACGCATGCCAAAGCCGCCCGGCACCAGCAGTCCGTCGACGCCTTTCAGCAGCATCTCGGGCCCCTGCCGCTCCAGTTCTTCGGCTTCAATCCGCTTGACGTTGATCTGCGTGGAATGAGCGAAGCCGGCATGGTCCAGAGACTCGTAAATCGACTTGTAGGCATCCCTGTGTTCGATGTACTTGCCCACGACGGCAATGGTCACTTCATGTCGGGGATTGCGAATGCGATGCACCAGTTGCCGATAGTCTTCCATCTGCAGTGGGCCGGCATTCAGATTCAGCTTCCTGCAGATCAGCTCGTCCAGACCATGCTCTACCAGTCCCACAGGAACTTCGTAGATCGAAAACTCCTTGTCCACTTCTTCGATGACAGCCCGCTTTTCGACATTACAGAACAGAGCAATCTTATCGGTGTGCTCACGGCCGATCGGACGCTCGGTGCGAACGATCAGAATGTCCGGCTGGATCCCGATCTCACGCAGCTGCTGCACGCTGTGCTGCGTCGGTTTGGTCTTGGCTTCGCGAGCTGCCTTCAGATAGGGAACGAGCGTCAGATGAATAAACATGCAGTTTTCCTTCCCGATATCGAGAGGAATCTGCCGGATGGCTTCCAGAAACGGAAGCCCTTCAATGTCACCCACGGTACCACCCAGCTCTGTAATCACCACGTCAACGTCGGGCGTAGCCAGGCTGAGAATACAGGATTTGATTTCATCGGTGATGTGCGGAACCACCTGAACCGTTCGACCAAGATACTCGCCCCGACGCTCCTTCTCGATCACCGAAGAATAGATCTGGCCGGTGGTGTAATTTGAGTCTCGGTTGAGAATGCCGGAGGTGAATCGTTCGTAGTGCCCAAGGTCCAGATCGGTCTCAGACCCGTCATCCAGCACATACACCTCGCCATGCTGAAACGGACTCATCGTCCCCGGATCCACGTTCAGATAGGGATCCAGCTTCTGCATGCGGACCTTCAAGCCCCTGCGCTCAAGCAGCATCCCGATCGACGCCGAGGTCAGCCCTTTGCCGAGCGAACTGACCACTCCACCGGTGACAAAAATGTGACGACTCATATTCCGTCCATGTCCTGGATCTGATGACTACGTTGACTTCCCCGGCCGACCGCTGACGTCACGAGTGACGCCACTGAGTTGCAGCTTCCAGGTTGTGGCACAGTTGCTGAACTTGATTTTGGGGGATTTCCGGGCACAGTCCGGTGGCCCGGAACTGATCCTGAAGGCCCGCCACGCACTCGCGGCCCCAACACGGATCACGGCGGCAATGATCCGCACAGTCACCCGTCCGGAGCACTGCTGCTGTGCAACACGCGGCGGCATGCGGAGTCTTAACCGGAATACCGCAATCCCTCAATCATCCCGTTTCGCAATTCTAATCTTCCCCTGAATTTCCCTGCGCCCGCTGGCAGAGATTTCCAGCTTTTTCCGGAACAGCCCTTTGCGATTACCGTTTCTGGTTTTCCGCAGGCGGGAATTCTCTCCCATGGGAACACATAAATCCCCATACGCAGGTGCGTTTTTCAGACACCGGTTTGCACGTCCCGGGAACGGTATTACATCTCCTGAACACGCCGAATTCCATCGCCAATTCAGCGATTGTCCGGACTCTGCGGATTTTGACTTTTGCAGGGCCTGGGCAATTCCCGCCGTCAGAGATCGGGAACTTTCTCCAGCCGGGAATTCCCAAAATGATGCAGGCGATCCCCCAGATTGTGACCTATTTTCCGAAGGGGGTTCTGCCAGAGGGCTCTCGGGAAGATTTCGATCACTCACACCAGCCAGTGCCTGCCCTTGCGAAATCGCCCCCACAAATGCGGCTCCCCCGCGGATTTTTCAACACTGTTGACAGTGCGATGTTCATAAGACGGAACTGAGACAACGTCATGATTGCCCCGATAAAACCCGGACGACAAAACAACGGTGACTTCGAAGCACTGAAGATCCATATCCATGGGAAACTTGTCGAAAAACTCGACCTCACCCGTGTTTCGGAACTGGAAGGTGATTCGCTGCGTCGGGAAATCCGAGTGGTGGTGGAGCACCTCTGCGATACCGAAAATCCGCTCCTGAATCGCTCCGAACGCGAACGTCTGGTTGAAGAAGTTCTGGATGAGGCCTTCGGATTCGGTCCGCTGGAACTGCTGTTGAAGGAAGAGGGCATCGCGGACATCATGATCAATGGTCCACGCAATGTCTTCGTGGAAAAAAATGGCCGGATCCAGCGATCGGAAGTGGTATTTCGCGACAATGAGCACCTGCTGCAGATTCTTGATCGCATCGTTTCTCGTGTTGGCAGACGAATCGACGAAACTTCTCCGATGGTCGATGCCCGCCTTCCCGATGGCTCGCGACTGAATGCCATCATTCCGCCACTGGCACTGGATGGGCCGTCCCTGACCATTCGCCGCTTCGGCTCGAACCCACTCACACTGGAAGACCTGCTGAAATTCGGCGCCTTCACTCCCGAAATGGTGATGTTCCTTGAAGGCGCCATGAAGGCTCGCCTCAACATGATCATCAGCGGCGGTACAGGATCCGGAAAAACTACGCTTTTGAACACCCTGTCCAGTTTCATCTCCAATGAGAATCGCGTCATCACCATTGAAGATGCGGCTGAACTGCAATTGCAGCAGGAACACGTGCTGCGACTTGAAACCCGACCACCCAATATTGAAGGCAAAGGACGCATCACCGCCACAGATCTGGTCCGCAACGCCCTGCGAATGCGTCCGGACCGCATCATCATCGGTGAGTGTCGAGGTGGCGAGACCCTTGACATGCTGCAGGCCATGAACACCGGCCACGACGGTTCACTGACAACAGTCCATGCCAACAATCCCCGCGACGCCATTTCTCGTATTGAAACACTCGTCAATATGAGCGGCTACGAAATGCCTCTGCTTTCCATTCGCAAGCAGATTGCGTCAGCGGTCAATCTGATTATTCAGGCCAGTCGTCTGCAGGGAGGCCCTCGAAAGGTCACCTACATCACCGAAGTCATCGGAATGGAGGGTGATGTGATCGTGATGCAGGACATCTTCAGATTCATTCAGGATGGCATCAATGAGCAGGGCAAAGCCTATGGACATTTCGAATCCACAGGTGTCCGCCCCCGCTGCATGGAGCATCTCGAGTCCAGTGGAATTCGCCTGCCAGGCGGCCTGTTCGCACAGCGTCATATGAAAACACACTGATTCGCCGGATAGCCCCGATGCCACCCGGATTAACTCCAGCAAACAAATCACAACTTCACACGGCAACGCCAGGGTTCGATCCCTGATTTCGAACCACGTCGATGCCCGCCAGACTCAGATTTTCGTGTTGCTGATTCTCTGAACGATTTTTCTGCAGAGACGACAAAATGATTCTTCGGTGCCAGGATTGCAGACTATGGACCCCACATACCTGATACTTGGCTCAGCATTTATCGGAGTGCTGACTCTGGTGCTGGGACTGATGTCCATTTTTCAGGGCCGAACCGATACGGACCTGGAAAATCGACTCGTTGCCTTCACCGGCCGCACACCCGTCAACCGCGGTGAAGTATCCAGTACGATTCTCCTTGACGGTCTCACCACGGCTCAGGGTTTCTTCGGTCGTCTGATCCAGCGGTTTGATAATCTGCCACTGCTGTTTCGACAGGCGGACTCTCCGATTCGCCCGGAACCCTTCTTTGTCATTTGTTTCGTTTCCGCCGCCTTGCTCCTGATCATGGCGACCGCGCTCCGCGTGCCGAATACCGTACTGCCTGCCGCACCACTTTTCGGCTTTGCCATCCCCTGGATCTGGCTGTTGCTTCGACGACGGTCGCGTATGCGAGCATTCGAAAAACAACTGCCTGATGCCCTCGAACTGCTGGCCCGGGCTCTGCGTTCCGGAAACAGTCTGGCCGCCGGGCTGAATGTCGTCGCCACAGAAATGGTCGCTCCGATTTCCATGGAATTCCGGACGGTGTACGAGGAACAGAATCTGGGACTTCCCATCGATCAGGCACTTCGGAACATGCTGCAGCGAGTTCCCAACATGGACCTGCAGTTCTTTGTCACCGCCGTATCCATTCAACGCCAGGCGGGAGGCGATCTTTCCGAGATCCTTGGAAAAATCAGTATGCTCGTCCGTGAACGCTTCAAGATCCTGGGTCAGGTCCGAGCCCTGACCGGAGAAGGACGTATGAGCGGCGTCGTACTGATGGCACTGCCGATCGTCCTGTTTCTGACCGTCTATTTTCTGAACCCGGACTACGTCGCGCTCCTTTTCAACCGAGAACTCGGCAGAACCATGATCCTCTGGGCCGTCATTGCTCAGTGTATCGGTGGCTACGTGATTCACAGAATTGTCAACATCAAGGTCTGAACCACGCTTGACTGGAGCACAGCGTCACACGTCGAGTGCCAGTCGGAATTCAGACCCTGAAAAACCAGACGACAAGGGACCGCACCTGCAACTGTCCCGGACGACTTATCATTGAGGTACTGTCAAAATGGACTACGAACTGCTGCTTCCCTACACCCTGTTTGCTGCAGGAGCCGCAGGGTTCTGGGCCGTGACCAGCATGCTGATCCGCTCCACCTCTAAAGCCACACAGCGTCTCGAAGAATTCCGGAACCCGCTGATCCGTCCCCGGCGCGACCTGACATCACCGGATGCAAAACGCACCACCGTCTCCACGATCGTCGAAAAGACGGCCCCCACACTTTCCAGAGCCCTCGAACCCAAGTCTGAAGTCGAACAGAATCAGCTTCGAAATCGACTTGCCAATGCCGGGTTCTCACGCCCGAACGCCGTTCGAAATTTCCTCGCATTGAAAGCCATCGCCCTCGTCACCGGACTTGTTGGCGGCACATCCTGGGTCCTGCTCGGTAAAGGCTTCATCGGCAACGCCTGGATGATTCCTGTTGTAAGCGGTGGACTGTCCTTCTATCTGCCGGAAGTGATTCTCAGCACTCTGCGATCATCCCGACAGGAAAGAATCTTCCTGCAGCTCCCCGATGCACTGGACCTGCTGGTTGTCTGCGTCGAAGCCGGACTCGGACTGGACCAGGGCCTGCGCCGCGTCTCCGAGGAAATGAAAGATGGTGCCCCGGAAGTTTGCGAGGAACTCAGCGCGTCCAATATGCAGCTGCAGATGGGAAAACCCCGACGTGAGGTCCTGCAGGAGCTGGCGACGCGCACCGGTGTGGATGATGTGCGTGCCCTGGCCACAATTCTGATTCAGGCCGATCGCTTTGGCGCATCCATCGCCCAGGCCTTGCGCACGCATTCCGAAACAATGCGCGTTCGCAGACGTCAGCTGGCAGAAGAAAAGGCCCAGCAAACCGCGGTCAAAATGATTTTCCCGCTGGTCCTGTTCATCTTCCCCGGAATCTTTGTCGTGCTGGTCGGCCCCGCAGCCATTCAATTGATGGAAAACCTGCTGATCGAGTAAGCCACGCGACGTTGTCCGACGACTTATCCGGATTTCACACGGGTTCCCACGCCGAATGCCGGCACCAGCTGTGTGAACCACCCGGCGCGCAGAAAAAAACCATCGAAGAATCCCGAAGGAACTCTCCGATGGTCATTTTTCTCTCTCGACGTGGTCAGATCATCGAGTCTCTCAGCTGGGTTCTCAGGCCAGCTGCTTGCGGCGATTCACGAGCGTCCGAATTCGTTCGGCCAGCAATGCTGCATCGAACGGCTTGCGGAACGTCTCATTGAACACCGAGCGGTCGAAACCAGAGGCATTATCCTCGTCGCTCAGCAGACCAATCAGAACCGTTTCGTTGAATTCAGAATTCTTCCGAAGGTTCTGAGCAATCATCAGAGCTTCTTCGCGACCCATGACAAAGTCAATCACCACGCAATCGGGGTGAATCGACTCTGCCTGAATCCCGGCTTCGAAACCGCTGGCAGCAATTTCGATCTTAAAGTCGTCGTTGGAGATCATCTCATTGAGACTCGAACGAGTCACAATGTCAGATCCAACGAGCAGAATCTTGCCCATCGCTTCGTCTTCCAGCTCGCCGAGTGGCATTCCGTGTTCCTTGAGGAACCGGATCAGATGTTCGCGAGGAATGCGTCTATCTTGTGAGCCAGGAATCCGATAGCCTCTCAGTCGTCCGGAATCGAACCACTTTGAGACTGTACGCGGGGCAACCTTACAGATCTTTGCTACCTGACCAGTAGTGAAGATCGTCTTCATGGGCGGGCTCTCCAATCAGTTCACACTGCACCATCCGCTCTCCCTTCCTGGAAGAACAGATCGTCATAGTCCGGCGTTGAATTCTGAAACCACGGTTCTCAGGCCGTGACTGTCGTGAACAGTCAGAACTCGGATCCATACGCGGACCTGACAAGGGTCGTTCTCTGGATTGCGTGCGGGCAATCCCAGTGCCTGCACAAGGCACTTTGAGCGCAGTTCAGCATGGCACGAATCAACGTACCACAGTCTTCTCCGGACATCCCTTCCGTTACGACTGAAGCTGAACAGGCCCCCCGGCGAATCAACCTGGTGTGCTTCCTGGCCTCCCCATGGTCACTGCAGAAATTCCGCAGTAACCGCCACAACAGGATGACAATCGCCACGGTAGTTTTCGTCGTTTCGTCAACACCGACTTTAAGATGTTTGACAGACCTGCCTTAACTGCCTGGCAGTTTGTTCGCACCGGCTGCATGGGTCAGTCCGCTCGTAGGACACCCCAACGGCAATTTCTGCCGATTCTTCCGCCCCCAAAAGGGCTCTGATCAAACGCGTGCCAACGCTCTTTCTCCACGTCGGCAGCGCAACACTCAGCTCCGTGCTGCCACCCACGTCGGACACCCGGACGCCTCCACTGGAATGGCCACAGCCCGCCTCCAGCATTGCTTTCGTCCTGCTGCCTGAACACCACGGACGCTTCACGGAGCCTCGTCGGGCACATACTGTCAGGGATGTATTGCCGGGCTGGCATTCAGGCAGTCAGGCCGGCAACGCGCCGCACGCACACGCCTCGTGCATCAGGCCGCCCGGGCTTTTCGAGCTGCAGCAACAAAATTGCCCTGCTCATCCACGTCCTCAAAACGCAGAGACAGCCGTCGTGAAATCCCGGACTCTTCCATCGTCACACCATACAACACATCAGTCACCGCCATCGTCGGCTTGCGATGCGTGATCATGATGAATTGAGTGTTCTGCTGAAAGTCGCGCAGAACGTTGACGAAACGCCCGATGTTCGCGTCGTCCAGCGCCGCGTCCACTTCGTCCAGAATGCAGAACGGGCTCGAACGACTCCGGAAAATCGACAGCAGCAGCGCCACCGCCGTCAACGTTTTCTCACCACCGCTCAACAGCGAAATACTCCGCAGTTCCTTACCGGGGGGTCGAGCCACGACATCAATCGAACATTCCAGAACATCTTCAGGATCTTCCAATACCAGATCCGCTTCACCGCCCCCGAACAGTCGACGGAACAACTCCCGGAAATAGCCACGGATCGTTTCAAAGGATTCCAGAAACATCCGCCGGCTCTCGGTATTGATTCGACGCACAATCTCCCTCAACGCGTCGCGGGCCGCCTCAAGGTCACTCAACTGAGTGTGCAGCCGCTGAAAACGAGTTTCCAGTTCCGTCAGATTGTCCAGGCTTTCCAGGCCCACATTTCCGATCTTCTTCAGTTGTCGCCGCAATCGCTCAATTCGCCGCTCAATATCCGCACGCACCTCCTGAAACCCGGATGCATCCGCAATCAGCCTCGCGGCGTCTTCACCAAACGGAATCACTTCCAGCGAGACCTCGCCCGCTCCACCAGCATCGGTTTCAGATTCGACATCACTGTCACGCCCGGAACTTTTCCCGAAGCCGCCTTTGGCCAGCCACAAAGCCACCGCCGAACGCTGCTGCTCAACCGCGGCCCGCACCTCAACTGATGGTCAATTCCCTGAATCGCCAGCTCCAGCTCGTGATGTCGCCCCTGCTGCTGCCTCAGCTTCTCACGCAATTCACTCTCCGCCGCTGCCGCTGTATTGCGACGCGTCCGCAGGCCCTGACGCTTTTCCGTCACATCCCGCAATTCCAGAGCCAGCGCGTCATCCACCAGCGTCCGCTCAGCGACCTCCGCGGCCGTGTTCAGCCTCGCAATCGTCAGCTCCCGTTGACGATCCACAGCACTCAGCAACCGCCGATCCGCCTCAGCCTGCTGCTGCCGCCGCTGCTGCAAATCCTCTGTCACCCGATCCCACGACTCCTGCAATCCCAGCAGCCGCTCCTCCGAACGTGTCAGCTCCAGACTCGACGCCGTTCGATCCCGCTCCTGCTGTTCCAGCTCCAGCTGCCGGTCTCGCTGCAGCGTCGTGTAGTCCCGAATCTGCTCTTCCAGCGACACCAGATGCTGCTCTCCGGATTCCAGAGCACGCTGCGTTTCTTCTATGCGCCGTTCCTGCTCCTGCAACTGCAGCGCCGACTCTTCCCGATCGGTCGCCAGTCGTCGCTCACGACTCTCACAGTCCTGCAGCCTGCGGAGATGATCCGACATCGCCGTCTCTGCGTCACGACATCCGGCCACCTGCTGATTCACCCGCTGACGCGCCGTCGACAGACGATCGTCCGTTGCCGAAATATCACTGGAAATTGCCCGCAGCAGCAACTCCCGCTGCGCAATTTCATGCTCCAGCCGATGCAATTCATTTCTCAGCCGACGCAGCTCGCTCTTGCGTGACAACAGGGCCGATTCATTTCGCACCGTGCCGGCAAACAGAGTTCCATCGCATTCCACCAATTCGCCCTGCAGAGTGACAAATCGACACTGGCCTTCAGTGGCTGAGTGCCAGCGCAGAGCGTCTGCCAGGGTCTCCGTCACCCACGTGTCCGCCAGCAAATGGGCCGACAGCCCGGGCATGCTCTGAGGGGAACGCGCCAGACCATCCGCGCGTCCCACGATGCCCCGCTCTCCAAACAACATCGGCGGTCGAATCGCTTCCTGCGAAAATACCGACTTCAGAATCGCGCTTTCCGTGCGAGGGTCCACCCACGCCACGCGCGATTCACCACTGATCGGTTGCGACAGGAGCGATTCCGGGGTGATTCCGGAGCGCCCACGCATCCGATTTCGCCCCCACCACAAATCATCACCCTCGCCCGAATGCCCTTCCTGGCCAGTCCGCGATTCCCACTGCATGTCCTGATTACGCCGCAATTCTTCACGCAACGCAGTCACGTCACGTCCCGATTCCCCGGCCGCTTCAATCGAGATAAAACCAACCCGATCGGTGATCCGACAACGTCCTGAGTTCAGATAATCAATCAGCGGCTGCAGGCGAGTCACCACCAGCAACTGAGCCCGTCCGGACAAGGCGACTTCCATCAGCGCCGCGTGCTCCATGTCCACGTCCAGCAGATCCGCCACGCTTCCCAGGATCAGGTTCCAGGGTTCCGTATCCGATTCCTCCGCACGCCGCAGGATTTCACGCACACCAATCCCGAACCCCTCCTGGCGGTCCTCCAGATCTTCCAGCACCGTCTTTCGAGCCAGCAGTCCGCTCCGCTGCTCACGCAGGTCCGCCAGCGACTGCTGACTCTGACTTCGCTCACCCAGCAGACGCTCACGATCCGTTAACAGTCGATCCGCCTCATTTTCCGCCTGACGCAACTGCTCCTGCGCCTGCTGCAGAGCCTGCTCCAGCCCCTCTGTCAGACGCACAATATCCTGAGTCTCTGCTTCCAGTTTCAGCGCTTCCGCATCCAGCTGAATCCGTCTGGCGGTCATCTGCTGGAAGTGCGAACGCAGCGAACTTAATTCCGAGGACAATCCCGAATTCTGCTGCAACTGCCGCAGTTGCTCTTCACGATGCCGCTCCACCTGGTCACGGGCAGAGAACAACGCTTCCTGCAACGCCTGAATCTCCTGATCGCCTGCCGACAACGTGGCCCGCCGATGCTCAAACGCAGACGCCTCGGAGACACGCAGGGCGTCGAGGTTCTGCTGCTCGCGTTCCGCCTCAGTCACCCGCAGCTTCAACAGACTCTGCTGCCGAACAAGTCGCTGAAGATCCGACTGCAATTCCACCTCGCGGCTGGCCTGATGCCGAACCGTAGTCTCCAGACTGGCCAGACGACTGCGCAAGTCCCCGCGGCGACGTTCCAGATCTCGCAGGGCATCATCAACTTCTGACAACAACCCTTCGAAAATACTCACATCCTGCAGAACCAGCTGCTGCTGATCCCGCAAGTCATGCAACTGTGCTTCGGAAACAACCCGCTGGGACTGAAGTGTGTCCCGCTGCGCCGACTCGCGACGAAAATCGTCTGCCGCCAGTCCTACCCAGAGCGCCTCAAGTTCCCGGGAAACCGCACGAAACCGCGTCGCACGCTGCGCCTGAGAACGCACGGCATTCACCTGCGTTTCCACCTCATCGACCAGATCCGACAGGCGGACAAGGTTCTGCTCCACCCGCTCCAGTCGCTTCAATGCCTCTGTTCGCTTCTGACGCAGACGGCTCACCCCGGCCGCCTCTTCAAAAATCAGCCGTCGATTCGCCGCGTTCGACTGCAGAATCTGATCCACTCGCCCCTGCTCAATAATGCAGTAAGCCGCCGCGCCCGCTCCCGTGCCGACGAATAACTCACGCACATCCTTCAAACGCGCGGTGTTACGATTGATCAGGTACTCCGAGTCCCCGGATTGCCACAGCCGACGACCGACAGAAACCTCGTCCAGCTCCACCGGAATGAAACGACTGCGGTTGTCAAAAACCA
>JALQWE010000401.1:0-380 GCA_023258825.1 Planctomycetaceae bacterium
CTCTATGGACTCGCGGACCCGCCGAATCTCCTGCCAATGCCGGCGCAGGCGATCCGCATCCAGCCCATTCGCCATCGACACTCGCTTGCTGTGGTCCGTGATCGCGATGTAGCTCAGTCCCCTCGCACGTGCCGCTAACGCCATCTCCTCAATCGTTCCGGCGCCATCCGAGGCCGTTGTGTGCATATGCAGGTCTCCCCGAATGTCCTTCAGGGTCAGCAGCTCCGGAAGCTCACCGGCATCAGCCCACTCAAACTCGCGACGATTCTCCCGCAACTCCGGCGGTATCCACGGCAGTCCAACCGCCGCGTAAACACCCTCCTCTGTGCCTCCGGCTATCTGAGTCTCCCCGCGAAATACACCGTACTCATTGACCTTCA
>JALQWE010000401.1:390-4210 GCA_023258825.1 Planctomycetaceae bacterium
CCAGCTCCTTCGCCCGATGGCGAACCACCACATTGTGCTCTTTCGATCCGGTGAAGTACTGCAGAGCCGCCCCAAACGACTCCTCCGGAACCACCCGCAGGTCCAGCTCCACTCCGCTCTTCAACCGCACACGCTGCTTCGTTTCACCACGTAACAGCACAGACTCCACCAGAGGATGCGCGGCCAGCCGGTCCATTGCCGCCGTCGAGTCGGAACTGACAGCAAGAACATCGAGGTCCCCGCAGGTCTCCCGTCGTCGCCGACAACTGCCAGCAACTTCACATTGCGACACCCCGGATAGACTTCTCAGATCCTGCACAATCGCCTCCGCCGCAATCTTTGCATCTGCGATGGAAATTCGCTGCGACTGAGCCGCAGCAGCAGCAATGTTCTGCAGAATCGACTCTTCCGTCTTCCTGCCAAACCCCTTCAGCTTCGATACCTGCCCCGCTTCGCACGCCGTCTTCAGGTCCGCCAGTGATTTCAGCCCCAGCTCATTAAAGAACACCGAAACCTTCCGAGGGCCCACGCCGGGAATTCGCAGCATGTCCAGCACACCCGCCGGAACCTGCCTGCGCAATTCCTCCAGCGACGAAAGCTGCCCCGTCTGCACCAACTCCACCAGCTGCCGGGCAAGATCCTTACCGATGCCTGCCAGTTGTGTCAGATCACCACCGGACGAAACAAGGTCCGCCAGAGGCTCGGCCTCTGAAGAAATCGTCCTCGCAGCGTTTCGATACGCCCGAATTCGAAATGGATTGGCCCCCTGAATCTCCAGCAAATCCGCCAGTAACTCAAACTGCGACGCCATCTGATCATTTTTCATGACGCAAACCCCTGTTTCCCTGCACTCAGGACCAATGCCACCCAGGAAAAGCGAACGGCATCAGCAGGGACCTCAACGCCCCGACAAACACGCGATGGCCCACCCACCAAACGCCGCGTCAGCTTCAACCCGCAGTACTGACACCGTCCTGCAGACGATAAAGGTGCTCACCAGCTTTTCGAACCAGCAACACTCCCTCGTCTTCCCGATTCGCAAAGGACTCCACATCAATCGTTGCCGGGTCCCGATACCCCAGGTTGATTCGCTCACAAACCTCTCGCGGGATCTGCGACGCCACCGTCACCTGGACGCGAGGCCGTTCGATTCCATTTTCAAACGTTCCGGTTCCGCGAACGTGCGTCGAATGGGCCAGAACACCCCACGGAAATTCCCTGAATCGTTCCCACTGCTTTGTGAAATAATCCCTGACGTGATAACCAATGCGTTCAATGTTGTGACCATGAGTCACTGAAATCTCTTTCATGTGCGGCGCATAAATGATCAGCTCCCCGCCATCAGCCACCACGGGCTCCAGCTTGTACATGCATTTGCCCGCAACCCACAATTCGTCATACATCTCCGGTGCACACGACAGCACCTGACGAAAGGCCTTCGACTGCCGTTTAATATGCACCTGTCCGGACACTTCCGATGCCCGGCGCCACGCCTCTTCCGGCGTTCCATAAAACATGGCATACGGAGTCGCGTCCGTGGACACGACAAACGCCAGACAACGCCGCTGCAGCGGAATCAGCCGCGCAGCACGATCCACCACTCGCCTCACCGGTGTGTCCTGAATCCCGATGATGCCAACATTCGTGATCAATGCCCCCAGCCAGTGAAAAAAGTTCAACAGCTCCGGCCCCGAGATCCCCGGGAAAAAGTACTTGTTGCCCCCGCTGAACCCCACAACCTCATGCGGAAAGACTGGCCCGACAATCAACGCAACATCATAGTCCTGAATCCGACGGTTGATCTGAACCGGTACCTCCATCGATAACACACCCGAAGAAATCTCCCGCGTCTCCGCCTCCGTCAATCGGCCAATCGTTACCAGCTCGGCCGGATTATCCCACGCATGGTTGTACAGATTGACGTCTGTGCAGGGATCCGCTGTCGCAATGCCCAGCATGCTTCTGATCTTCTCCTGTGGCATCGGCGGATGTGTGCCCAGTGCCACCAGGACATCAAGTGACCGAGTCACCGGGCGCAGCAGAGCCCGCAAAGCCGGAAACAGCACCGGCAGAGGCGCCGTTCGCGTGTTGTCCGGAACAATCAGCAGCACACGCTGCCCACGAAAATCGTCTACCGGAATCTGAGTCGCGATCCAGTCGCGCATCTGGTCCGCATTCAGTGTGGCAGGAGCAGAATTCATGAGCAGCTTTCGTATTATTCAGTTCGAGGACCTTCAACCGGCCCCCAACGGTTATTGAATTGTCAACAGAACCTTCAACGCGTCCCTGCGAGCCGCATGGGCAAATGCCTGCTCCGCCTCTTCCAGCGGATAACTGGCAGACAGCAGCGGCGCCACCTGGATCGCCCCAGCCTCAAGCAGCCTCAACGCGTCATCAAATGGACCGCAGCGTGACCCCAGCAATGTAATCTCGTCAATCACGAACGGCGCCATATGCAGCGTCTGGCTGGATGCGACCGTGGTTTTCAGCACGATCGTGCCACACGGACGAACCAACTGCAATGCCGTTGATAACCCGGTGGGAGAGCCCGTACAGTCCACGACAATGTCCGACTCCCGATCCGGCTCCAGGTCCGACAACAGCTTCGTCGAGATCCCCAGACTGTTCAGCAGATCCAGTTTCGCCGGATGTTTACCAACCACCTGAACCTGACACCCGTGATGCCGCAGGACCTGCGCCGACAGATTCCCCAGGCGACCGTCCCCAAGTACGGTCACCTTCTGCCCGTTCATCGAAATCTGCTGCGGTATCCGACAGGCAGCTGCCAGAGGCTCCGTAAAGACGGCTTCTGAGGTGCTGATGGAATCCGGGACAGGGTGCAGATTCCGCTCCGGAATCAACACCGTCTCAGCAAAAGCCCCGTCATGATTCACAATTCCCACGACCGTACGCGTCGGACAGTGATTGCGACCACCGCCCCGGCACGTGGCACAGGACTCACAGGAACAATTGATCTCCCCAACCACCCGCTGCCCGGCAAAGCGTCCCGTCCGCGGAATCCCGACAAATTCGTGCCCGGGAATTCCGCGAAATCCCATGTAGCCCTGACACAGCTGCATGTCCGTTTCACAGATTCCTGCCTGCAGAATATCGACAGCAACCTCGCCCGGCTGTATGGTGCGCAACACGGCGTCGCGAGTAAAATGCAGTCGGCCGTCAAACACCACAGCTCGCACGACAGTCTCCAGGACAAAAGGCAGAAATCGCAAACCCGTATCTTCCCGGACTCGCCAGTGTGTATCAAGCCCGCATTCATTCAAAGGACTTCCCCAAATGAAGTCCGCGCACGCTGGCATATTCCGGAACAGACTCCTCGTTTGCGAAGAATCCAGCCTTCCTGCCCCAAATCCTGTTGCAATCCGTGACAAACGGCTCTCCCACTGGCGACCTGCCGGACCATTTTCATTTCTGGATTCCTCCTCATGAATTCCGCCATCCGCTTCGTCCTCGCCACACTGCTGCTCTCTTCTGCCGCTTTTGCTCAGCAGGCGCCGACAGAACAGGATTTTTTTCCACTCAGCCGCTTCGAAATCCCGGAAGGTATTGTTCTTGAAGCGGGCGCAATTGAACCCCTGCCGGATGGCTCCCTGGCCGTCGCCACCCGCCGCGGTGACATCTATCTCGTATCCCACGCCTGGGATGACGATCTGAAACCTGCCGAATTCCGCCTGTTCGCTCAGGGACTTCATGAAGTCCTCGGCCTGTCCTGGAAAGACGGCTGGCTGTATGCCACACAGCGCTGCGAAGTCACCCGACTCAAAGACACCGACAACGATGGCCTGGCAGACAACATGGAAAC
>JALQWE010000402.1 GCA_023258825.1 Planctomycetaceae bacterium
GCATCAAAGACACGTACCTGCGCCCACGAGTCGCGGTGTTCTTCGATGAACTTCACGTGATCCGGTGCCGTCTGGTACTGATCGTGTGTCGCCCGGGAATCAAACACGACATTCAGACACACATGAAACGCACGATCATTCACGGGTCGCGCATATTCCGGAGCCAGCTCCCCGGCGAAAAATGCGACCACACCCGGATGGTTCTTCAGATAACGATGGCAGGCATCAACCAGTCGAGCAACGGCTTCTGGTGAACCGTCTTTCAAAGTGAAGAACACGACATGCGACAACTTCTTTCCGGACATTTTCAGACTCGCACTCAGAGCTATCAGAAATAATGACAAAGGAAATCCAGTAAACCCCCGAGCCACCCCATTCCTGGCGACTGTGTTTCGAAGGAATCAGCAACCCGATCCAGCGAATCCGCGGACCATCGCCCCTATGAGGCGTGACGCATCGTCGAAAGGGCAGGCCGATTTTCTGTGCGACCACCGGAACGACGCCTGCCCACCATTTCACAGAAAATCAGGCCTCGGAACACGCAGACGGCCGTCGCCCCGTTTGTTCAAGGGCGGCAAACTACTCAGCAGCCTCTTCGGCTTTCCGATTGGCGTCAAAAAGTACATTCTGTACAGGAATCAGACAGTCCAGAATCGACCGCAGCACTTCAGCCGGAGAACCGTTGGCATCCACCTCGTGAATGATCGAACTGTCGTACTGTTCCAGCACCCGCGCCGTGACTTCACGATAAACACGAAACCGATGACGCATAATCTCTTCATTCGCATCATCAATCCGGTTTTCCCGAATCGCGCGGCGACGAATGCGGTGGATCATATCCTCTTCGTCAGTGCACTTCAGATAGATCACCTTACGAATGTCAAGGTACTCTTTGACCATCTCGACCTGATGCACGTTGCGCGGCATTCCGTCCAGAATCAGCAGGTCTTCGCGTGGCTTGAACCACGACAATGCGATGTATGCTTCAACCGCTTTTCGCCAGATCTTGATCGTCAACTCATCCGGAACCAGTTCGCCACGGGAAATGTGCTTGTACACTTCTCGACCGTGATCAGAACCAATGTCGATTGAACGAAACACGTCGCCAACCGAGAGGTGAAAAAAGCCGGGGATATGCGCCAGAATTCCGCCCTGAGTCCCTTTTCCGACTCCGGGTGGTCCAAAAAGGGGCACACACACATAACGAGGATTCATTCTGGCGTTCCATGGAATTGTGCAGATGCAGCTGCGACGAGAGGCACAATCTCTAACTATCGGCAAACTGTCGCTACAGTATGACACCAATGATGGCCCTGAGCCAGCAGTTCAAGCGGAATCACGACCTCCTCGCCAGAGTTCTCAGCTTCAAAAATCGGCAGATTCTGCTGACGTTCCGCCGACGCCCGACGCCCTACCCGTACCCCACTCACACTTTTTGCCCGGGATTATCAGCGACGTCGCTGTACGGCAGCTCCCCAATCAACACGCGTCCCCAGGTCGCCGACACTCCGCAGACAGCCGTCTCCACGGATCCACAAAGCTCCCGGAATCGATTCACGCACAGGCCCGCGGCCTCACTCCCCGAATTTCCCGTCAACCACACGACAATACTCCGTCCCCACTGCCAGCCGCTTCTTCCTACACCCGGCACTACGGAATCGAGTTGAACCGTTTTCACTTCTTACCGTCCGGTCACGTTCCTGTTCGACACCCGTAAAACTCCTCGCTGGCCAAAGCCACAAATTCAGGTATCTTTGCGCGAGGTCGCCCCGGGGGAACACCACTTACGCCGTGGATGTCCGAAGATCTGATGATGTCAGGAGCAGTAGCCATGTGCCACCACCAGCCGACAGTCGCCTGCCATGTCACGTCATGTCTCTGTCAGTCCCCGAAACTGGCTTCGCCACTGTCGCGGCCAAAACTGAGCCGTGGTCGCTGCAATTGTCTGCGTCACCATGGCCTCATCCTCGTGCTTACTATCGCGTTACAAATCGGATTCAGCCAGACGCTCCGTAGTCAGACAGCAACACGTACCAGGTCTCCTCGTGACAGCGTGATGGATCAACTGAAACTGCGCGATGGCACCACGCTGCTCGGCCTCGCTGTCACCGAAACTCCTCCGCGACTACTGGTCCGCACCGAATGGCTCAGAACAAAGTGGCCGACACTGATGACCAGTCGTGTCCTGCCCGAAGTCAGGCAACAGAGCGAACAGCGCAATCGATCCCTGCGGGAATTTCTGCAGCAACAACGCGTCAGCCTTGAACTCACCACGCCTGAATCACATCAACGAGCTTCATTGCTCAAAGAACTCGAAGAACGGCTCAATCCCGACGATCCACCGTTGCCGCGCTGGATTCTCTTTCAGGCGGATCGGGAGCAATTTCGTCGCGGTGAACTGCAGTCCATGCAGCGTCGTGAAATCTGTCGCATGGCCCTGCGTTATGGCATACCTGATCTGGAGGAACGTGAATGGAAGTCGGTGGTTCAGGAAATCCGCGTGCAGCAGGCGCCGCCTTCGATCCTGTTGCCGGACATTTCACTAACACCCGAGGCGTCCTCGATCGAACTTTTGCGCGATCAGATTCTGGCCGCCGTCGATGTTCGGTTGAACACAGTCACCCGACTTATTCAGAGTGGCCCTGTATTCCTGGATGAGCAACAGCGGCCGGATCCTGCCGCTCTGATTCAGATGGCTCTGAACCAGAATCTGGAGGGCACGCTGCAGGAACTTTTAAACGAAGTCGGAGGTGCTCCCTCGTCAACCGCGACCTCGTCTCAGGCATCACTCGACAAAGCTTTTCAACTTGCCGAACGTCGATCACACCGGACGCTGATCATCTCCAGTCTCCAGATGCAGCCTTCAATCGGACAGGCCACAGTCTCTCAGAGTCTGTATTTTCGAGATGCCAATCAGCAGTGGAAATTGTTGTTTGAAGTCATCGGACGGGGATCGATGGAGGACGTTGATCCCGCACAACTTCAGCCGCTGAAGAACGATCCTCAGGTTCAGCAGATCGAAACCGTCATGCAGGGGCTCGGGATCAATATCGATCAACTGCAACCTGCATTACGCATGGGCGCCGTCGTTCAGACGGCTCAGAACACTGCGTCTACGACTCTGGCCTCACGAATTCAGGATCTGCTGACAGCGCAGTGGGATGCAGGCGGCACACTGGTGCGAATTCAGGACGGCCCCTGAGACATCCAGGGCATTCATCCACCAAATCCGCGTCTTCAGCATCGGCGACGCTGGGAAGAAAGAACAACCGACTTCAGGCCCGGGTCGATTTCGCAGGGACAGTCGAGACAGACGTCTTGCTTCGGGAAGCCGTGGCATTCGATGTTCACTGGACAATCGATTGCACACGGACGAAACCGCAACCAGCGACCGCGCAGCCCAACCATCCGGACGTCCGCACATTCAAATCACCAGCGGCGGGCATTCCATGTCGCGGGCGTTAAGGGCTGGGCGGTACAGGGCACGACCGGTCAGGATTCGCGCGACGCGGGCGGTTTGCCTTTCCCCGCACGCACAAACTCAGCCCGATCCGCTGCGTACTGTTCCGCTTCGATCTCAATGGCGGGAGCGGCATTGGCGGCTGCGGCATCAAACAGTTTTCGCAGAAAAGGAACACACCAACCGCATCCGGTTCCAGCACCACCGCATTCACTGATTTCGCTGGGCACGCGCGGCCTGTGCAGGCGAATGAAATTCACCACCTTTCGCTGACTGACATGAAAACAGTAGCAAAGTTTGTCGTCGGGCTTCATGATGGATTACAATTCCCGCAGAATAATACCGTACCGGGCAGCGATTCCTGACACAGAAATCTCCGCTCCGATTCTATACCGAGGTTCCGCACAAATGCGAAGTGGTCTGCTCATTTGGTTTTTTCTGCTGGCGATTTCCTGCAGCAGCCCGGTGTTCCTTTCATCTGCATGGTCCGAAGAACTGGCGGCCCTCGAAAATGTCGAGGGCCTTGGGGGTACGATTGTGGCCATCGGCGGCGGAACTCCCCCGGTCGAAGTCGCTGATCAATTGCGTGCCCACCTGCGGGAAGACGGCGAAGTCCTGATTCTTCCGGATGCCGCTGTGGACCCGCTGCAGGCCAGTGAAGAGGCAACCAACTGGTTACGAAGTCAGAACATCACCCGAGTGCTGCCGCGGACGGAACAGCTCGATGATTCAGGCCGGGCCCG
>JALQWE010000403.1 GCA_023258825.1 Planctomycetaceae bacterium
GGACGGTACCAATTCGCTCAACAAACAGCCAGACACCGCTGCAACATCTCAACGGCTTCGTCCCGCCCCGGTGACCACAACTGAAAGACGAACGATGAACTCACGTGCTTCACAACAGCGGTTTATCGATGCCCCGCACGCCGTTTCGGGACGGGGTCCACACTTTGAAGTGGTTCCACCACGACGGGCCAATCTGACGTCGATCATTGGACAGACCTTGTCCTACATCGGTGTGCTGGGATTGACCATCGGAACATCCATGGTCATCTACGGACACTTTGGCGGATTCGCCGAATACACGCCCACAGGCTGGCTGGTGACCACAGTCGCCCAGATGCTGCTGTTTCTGGGCGTGATCAATCTGGTCTCCGGCGGGATGGAACAGAACAACGAAGATGTGTCGCGGCGGATTCAGTCGCTTGGCGAACAGCTGCAGCGCATTGAACAGGCGACATACATGGCTCAGCCCGGCGAGGCCACCGATTCGCAGACGGCGGCTGACGACTATGCAGATGACCCGGAATACGCTCGTGCTGTTGCTGGTGCAGTGCGCTGATTTCCAACAGAGATCTGCCGCGTTGCGATTACTCCGGCAGTGGCGGCAGGCCGACACGATGACACAAGGCCACAAGTCCGCATTCGGCACATTTCGGGCGACGAGCGATGCAGGTTCGCCTTCCGTGGTGAATGAGTCGGTGTGAGAAATTGATCCACTCATCCCGTGGAATCACCGTCATCAATTGACGCTCGATAATCTCCGGGTTCTCGGAAGTCACAAGGCCCAGCAGATTCGTCAGGCGGCGAACATGGGTGTCGACCACGATTCCGGATGGAATGCCGAACCACGTGCCCAGAACCACGCTGGCCGTCTTGCGTCCCACTCCCGGCAGTTTTACCAGCGCGTCAAGATCCTGCGGCACTTCGCCCTGATAGTGCTCGACCAGTTCCTGCGCCATCCCGCGAATGTTGGTGGCCTTGTTACGAAAAAAGCCCAGAGACTTCACCAGCATCTCGACGTCTTCCTGCCGCGAACCAGCGAGGGCGGCGGCATCCGGATACCTGCGAAAGAGTTCCGGAGTCGCCTGATTCACCCGCTCGTCCGTGCACTGCGCTGACAGAATGGTGGCCACCAGCAGCTGAAAGGCCGAGTGATGCACGAGGGCACATTCGGCGACCGGGAACAATTCTCCCAGGCGATTCACGATCGCCGCCGCGCGAACTTCCCGCTCCCGCACGGTTTCCTTCCGACGACGGACTTTCCGACTGGTTGCCTTTTCCGTGTTTCCGCTTTTCTTCACTGTGCGTTCCAGACGAGAAGCTGCCGGGCCGATTGACGGATGCTGATCACAAACACGCTGACAGCCGGAACGATTCCAACACGATCACGGCTGCCCTGCATGGTTGACACAGGGGCCAGCGGACTGACTCCACACGCCCAAACACCCCAATCCGAAGTCGATTGCGATCCGTGCGAGCAAGCCTCTGCGCCAGCCACCTGTCCGGCATCTTCTGTCTCACGGGGCATTTGTCAATGATTCCCGCAGTGCCCCAACGTTGAATCACCGTGATCCTGCAGCACGGACCGCAAGTCGGAACTAACCCTCGAAGGCGTTGGCTACGGAGTCCAGCGAACGGCAAACACCCAGATTTCTGAGGCCGCAGCAGATTCAAAGTCATTGTCGGTGCCCACCAGCAGCGTCTGCCGTCCGTCCGAAAGCACAGGTCCGAAAGTGAGGCCCTCAATCTTCTCCGGCATGGAGTCGCCGGCCAGTGCCCACGCGGGATCCAGAAGGTCCAGGAACACCGATTTTCGCACCGGCGTCACAGTGGTTTTCTGGTCCCCGTCCACCAGTGAAACTCGCCCGTAAACATTTGTGGCGTCTTTCAGATCCACCGCGATCAGTTTGCGAAACTCCGCCTTTTTGCCGGCTTCACTGTCACGTTCCAATACCAGAAAGCGACCATCCGGCATGCTCAGAATTTCACTGTTGCCATGGGCATCACTGTCCAGCTCATACACATACTCTTCGATCTCTCCCGTGGCAACGCTGATCTTCACCAGCCGACAGGCGCGACCAGGCACTTTTGTATTGTCCGCGTTTTTTTCACCATCCTGAATCAGTGGTCCCTGCATCAGCCCGACCAGCGAATTCCCGTCCGCCGATAACGCCAGACATTCCATGCCGCGGTTTGACGCGCGGCCATTGGCATTCTGACCGTTTTCTTCCTGCCGATCACCAGACGCTACCGAGACGCGGAACCAGGCCGGTACAGCAAACCTCCGCAACTCCTGGCCATCCCGATTGAACTGCAGGATCTCAGGTCCGTATTCGTCAGAAATGTACATCGTCTGCTGAGGTCCAAACCGGAATCCCTCCGGGTCCAGTCGATGCGCCATGCGATCTGTTGCCGCCAGAATCGTGGAACGCCCGGTGAAGGGACGTTTCTGCGAATCCACCAGAGGAACGGTCCGCACCAGTTCCAGCTGCATCTTCTGCTTCGCCGTCGGATCAATCACCAGGTTGACCAACTGAACCCGACACGGATAGCTGACGGCCCCATCGTCGGGACCTCGATCTGACAGCAATGCATACAGGTTTCCGGCTCCCGAATAGTCAATGGCAGAGAAACCTCCCAGCCGATTGACGGCCTCTCCGTTCTCCAGCGTCGCTGTTTCTCCCGACAAATCGCGTGCGTCTCCCGGAATCCTCACCGCACCAAGATACTCGATCGCTGGCTGTGCCTGCTGAGCACTCACTGCTCCGGACAATCCGCCGAGAATTCCTGCCACCAACATCCATCGCTGCCCGCTGGTCAACACGTTTGCATGTCCTTGTTCAACAAAACTCATTCTCATCAGCCCCGCAGGGCTACAAACTTCCGATACATTTTTGCCCACACAGCCTGTCGCAAATGGAGTGACGCTGCGCAGTTGACTGTCGCGACATCCGTCACGCCACCGCCATACCGCGAGCCACATCGCCGCGCGCAGGCTTTCGTCAGGGCAATACCAGGTCGCCCCGCAACCATCCTGGTCACTGAGGGCCCCGCCGTCAGGTGACACATGCGGCGTCTTCATCAAAAATTCACATTTTCGTCGAATGGGGAAAACAGCATGGCATGCCGCCAGACGTGAATCACACCCCACATCTGTGAGTTCGCAACGCGAAGTCCCGACAGACAACAGCCCGGACTGACGCGAATGCACAGGGCCGCTTACAGACCAAATTCCACGAAAATCGGTCGATGGTCTGATCCCATCTCCGGCAGAATGCGTCTCTGCAAACAACGCAGATTCGGGGAATACCAGACATGGTCCAGCATCAGTCCGCAGGGAAACAGTGGCCAGCGATACCATGTCGGCGTCACCCCCGCACCGGCAGCAGCGTCGTGCAGTCCGACCTCATTCAGCAGTTGCGAGTAAATGGGGGACCAGGGCGTCAGATTGAAATCCCCCACAATCACAGTTCGTATCGGCGACTTTTCCGACCACTTCACGTCAGGGTCATTCGCCATGGCCCGCAGGTGATTGTTTCGATGCCTCCACGCATCGGCAAAAATCGGCGGAACAGGATGAGTGACCACAATCCGCGTTCGCAGCTCCCCAACCTCTACTTCCGCACAAATGGATGGCATCTCACGTACGTCGAAATCCACGATCTCTGCCCTGGCCAGCGGATAGCGTGACCAGAGTCCAATTCCGAAAGCCCCGGTCTCGCTCGCTTTGGCAAGGAAGTACGGGTACTCCGCAGCAAATTCACTGTTGATGGCTGACATCAGGGCGTCACTTAGTTCGACCACCGCGAGGACGTCGGCTCGGGACTCACGAAAAGTGCGGCAGATCCGCGCATAATCCGTGTTGCCCATCCACACGTTTGCCAGGCAGATCGATAGCGTCTGTACCGGTTGGTCCGGGGCAGCAGACTGCGCCGCCGTGAGCATTGTGTCTCGGGTTGCCTGAGACTTCACGGCGCTCTGCAGAAACGATCCGTGCCAGAACAGCAGGATCAGCACGACGCCCAGTTGTCGGTAACCGCGCAGGCTCAGCGTCAACAGCAACAGGGGCAGCAGAGCCAGCAGGATCTGAATCCGCAGATTAGCAAGCACATCGCCCACCCACCACGTGCGGGCAACAAAAGTTGCCAGGGTCACGGCAACTGCACCTGCCAGCCAAAGCGTCGCGACAAGGTGCAGGCC
>JALQWE010000404.1 GCA_023258825.1 Planctomycetaceae bacterium
GCAACCATCGACTGCCCGCGTACCATGGCTAGTCGCGACACCAGAAACGTACTGCCCGCTGCCAGTAGCGCGGCTGAAAACTGCAACGCGGTCAGGCCCCAGCGCCGATTCAGCAGCTCCATGCCCACCTGAGATAACCAGGCTGTATTCACCATCCGCACGCCAGCTGAAACCGACATCAGCGGTTCGGTGTCCGGGACTGTTCCCGTCTGCAGAATTCTCGCTCCGTAGTTCAAGTGATCCCAAAGATCTGTCGGCCACAGCGGACGGCCTGCCAGATACACCAGCAGACTTCCTGACAGCACCAGCAGCCACGTCGTTCCAGCCGACGCTTTCAGCCAGCGTGGTGCACTGTCCGCCACATTCGCTGGAGGCACTGACGTGACCGGCACCGTCGCATTTCCCGCGCATGGGCCTTCCGGAACACCCGCAACCGGGGCAGATTCTTCAAGAGTCGCAGACATAGTTGGTTCGTTCTCAGCAGAGCGACACAGCGCGGAGATCCCGTCGATCCCGAGGGGCAGACTCCAGACTGTAACCCAAACCCCGGTGCGATACTGAGCGGAAAAACGCCTCGGTCTCCACTGTCATCCAATCCAGTACAGGACCGTTGCAGATAGAACGCCTGTAGCGAATAGGGGGGATTTACCTCCATCGCCACCAGCCCCCGGACACGTTTCTCCGGAAATCCTGCGGGAAATCCCTGTCTTTCCGCAGGCTGCACCGGAAAAATTGCGAAACCGGCCTGACCGAATTCCGAACTCCGGTGGCGGATTTCGACCTGCACCCCTGGCACAATCGCTGATCACACGCGTGCATTTGCCACTCGCACATCCTACAACGCGTACAGCGACTACTGTCCGGACGCATGGCGACCGGGCCCTGCAAAACAAGTCCTCCTGCAGACAACGGCCCCACACCTCAAAGAACTCAAGCATGCCCGAAGCTTTTCTGGAACTGGAGCATCACGACGAAGCCCGCGCCCTGTTCGGTTCACGCGACGAAAACCTGCGTCGACTGTGCTCCGAAACCGGCGCCCAGGTGGTCCTCCGCGGAAATCAGGTCCGCATCCTCGGCGAAACCCCGCAGGTGCAATCCTGTCTGGATACACTCCGCAAATGGCGTGGATTGCTGGCAAAACAGCAGGAACTGACCACCGAAACTGTCGCCGCCACTTTGGCTCCGACACCCCCGGCGGCTCCGCGCCAGACTTCAGAGTCCCCGTCTCGTGGGGCCTCGGTCCTTGCCGAAGCCGGCTGGCCCGCTCGTGGCCTGACCGAATTGCGTTCCGGCCGCGATCGCGTGGGCACCATTCGCCCCAAAACCGAAGGACAGGCCCGCTACATGGAGGCCATTCGCCGCCATGACCTCGTGTTCGCAGATGGTCCCGCCGGATCCGGAAAAACCTACCTCGCTGTAGCACTCGCTCTTGAAGCCCTGCGGGCAGAACAGGTCCGCAAAATTGTACTCGTGCGCCCAGCCGTGGAAGCCGGTGAAAAACTGGGATTTCTCCCCGGAGATATGTTCGCCAAAGTCAACCCGTTCATCCGCCCGCTCCTCGATGCGATGCACGATATGATCGATTTCGATCAGGTCCGCCGCTACATGTCCAATGATGTGATCGAAATCCTGCCGCTCGCGTTTATGCGAGGCCGCACGCTGAACGACACTTTCATGATCCTCGACGAAGCGCAGAACACCACGGTGACGCAGATGAAAATGTTTCTGACCCGCATGGGACAGAACTCCCGCATCGTCGTCACGGGTGATTCCACACAAAATGACCTCGAAAAAGGCGTGCAATCCGGATTCAAGGATGCAATTCGGCGACTTTCTGCCATCTCCGGAGTTGCGACAGTGCAGCTGACCGGTAAGGATATTGTCAGACACAGGCTGGTTCGGGAGATCGTTTCGGCGTACGAAACGGAACAGAAGTGATGGCTTTGCAGGCCCTCCCTGGACTCTTCCGCATCAGCCAGCGCGATGGACGCTCATCCGTCGGTTTACTGCTCTCATGAGAAGCTCATCACCGGGATTCCCGGGATTCTTCCGAATCCTGCGGACTGCGGTTGACCTGAACACTCCGCAACTCCGCGTCCCCGCAGAGCCTCGCTGCCTGCTTCAACCGGCCACGGAAGGGTGATCGCCATGTCGTTCTTTGGAACCAGGCGGTCACGCCACACTCGGCTGTTTCGCCCTACGCCAACCACACGCGACCGGCTCCTGTCCGCCTTCCGCGACTACCGCATCCTCACTCTGGTGATGCTCACCGTCGTCTCCGTGTTCGGACTGCTTGTGGCGTCACAGACCTGGAACGCGCGCTTCAATTACCGCACCGGGCAGATTGCCGCGGTCGGCATTCAGGCGCGTACGGACTTCGCTGTCGAAAACGTCGACGAAAGCCGCCGACAACTTGACGAAGCCATCAAGGCTGCCCCTCTCGTCCTCCGCCACGAAGCCCCCGTCATTGAACGTCTCCAGTCGCTACTCCGCGACCAACTCAGCGAAATGGCCAACGCCGAAACGATCAGGGACGTCAACGAATCAATCCTCACCGGCTTCGGCATTACCAATGACGGTAGCGATACTCAGGAAACCTCCTTCAGCGTCCTCCGAAACCAGCTTCGCGACCCGGAAGGCTCCAAGGGCGAACGCATCGATGAACTCATGCGAGAATTCGACCTGCTCACCCGGGACGCCCGTCGACTCGGACTGATCGACACCTCCGCCGCCCGACGTCTTTTCGGTGACAACGCAGAAAACTCTCTGATCCTTGACCGTAATCGCGCGATCAAAGTTCTTGACGAAGTCGGTAACACGGTGCACAACGGCGTACTCGCAGACGTTCTGCTGCAGGAACAATTGCGCGAAACCGGACGCCTGGGGAAAAACTGGCCCACGCTCGGCAAACTTGCACGCCTGCAGAAGAACATCGAAATCTGGCTGCAGGTCAACCTGAAAAGTCAGCTGCGCCGCGATAACGAAGCCACGGCAGCCGAACTTCAGGCTGCCCGCGACTCCGCCACCGGAAAATTTGATCGCTACATCGCCGGTACCGTGATTGTCCCCGCAGAAACGCAGCTCAACGAAACCCATCGCAGACTCCTGCAGCTGGAACATGACGCCTTCGAAAGTAAGCTGTCCTTCAAACAGAAGACCATCCGGCTTCTCGGCTGGACCATGCTCATCACGATGCTGGTGATCCTCTTCGGCATGTTCCTGAACTATGCCTCGCCACGCATGCTGTTCGATACCCCGCGACTGATCATCTTCATCCTCATGTGCTGCACCACTGTGCTGCTCTCCTGCATTGCCAGCGACGATCCGCTGCGTGCCGAAATCATTCCGCTCCTCGCGGCCGTGATGATTTCTGCCATCGTCTACAGCCAGGTTGTGGCGATCATGACCGCCTTCTGCCTCTCTCTGATCATTTCACTGGCCACTCTGTCCACCCTTGGACACTTCATGATCCTGATGACCATCTGCACCACATCCATCCTGCCCCTCCGACGCATCAAGTCGCGACTGGTCATGATCAAAGTCGGATTTCTCCTGGCCGTCGTGTCCTTCTACGCGGTCTGGGGTGTCGGAGTTCTGGAGCAGCAGGGAGTCACCGATTCATGGCGAAACCTGGGCATTATCGTCACCGCCCTCAAATTTGCCGGTTGGTCACTCGTTTGCTGCTACCTTGTCGCGGGCAGTCTGCCGTTCATCGAACAGGCTTTCGGTATCGTCACCGACATCAGCCTGCTGGAACTCACCGGTGTCTCGCATCCTCTGCTGATGGAACTCTCTCGTCGCGCTCCGGGCACCTACAACCACTCGATGACAGTGGCTTCCATGGCCGAAGCCGCCGCCGAATCCATTGGCGCCAACGGACTGTTGGTCCGCGTCGGGGCCTACTTCCACGACATTGGCAAAATGATGAAGCCGGAATACTTCATTGAGAATATCGTCGAAGGCACTGAAAACCCCCACAATTCACTAGCCCCCGCCATGAGCACCCTGATCATCATCGGGCACGTCAAAGACGGACTCGAACTGGCGGAAGAAAACAACCTCCCGGAGCCATTGCACCCCTTCATCACACAGCACCACGGCACCACACTGGTCGAATACTTCTACCGCGAAGCGGCACGTAAGGCCGATGTGGACCATCGCACCGACGCCGCTGAG
>JALQWE010000405.1 GCA_023258825.1 Planctomycetaceae bacterium
GGCACTGGAAGCGATTGGTCGCAGCGTCTTCTGGCAGATTCCCAATGACTATCCGGTGATGGCGGGAGCGCGAAACAACGGTGTGCCACTATGCCAGTTCGCTCCACGAGCAAAGCTGACCCGCAGTCTGACCGAAATGATCACACAACTAACAGCTACGGATACGTCACCGAAGGCCAGCGACGAGCCTGTAAAAAAACGTGGCGGTCTGTTCGGGCTGTTCGCCGGACGTTAGCTGCACCGTCAAGGGTCGAAATCAGATCCGGAACCAGCAATCAAAGGTCCCAATGGGTGCCTCGGACTATGGAGTGCTGTTCCCTGACGTCTGGCTCCAGCAGGCATGCACCCATGCCGATCAACCCGCAGATCTGAGCACTGACATGAAAGCCGGAATCGTCCGCTGCATGGCGAGGTAACGGATCCTTTTCCTTCGTAAACTCCGGAACGGAACTCCGGGGATATGGAACAACAATGGCGTACGGCACGCACACAGCAGGATCCCGGACAGGTCGCACCAGCTTGTGCCTCGTGTTGCGAACCGTCCTGATTTTTCTGGGGATCTGCCAGCCAGCCGTTGCTGACCCCCGGAATCCGGACTCTGCAAACGCGGGTCGGGCCACCATCTCCGATGCGACGAAACCGTCCGTGCCATCGGCCACTGACAAGTCGTTACAGGATTCCTTACCGGACAACGACGCACGGGGGGATGACGCAGTCACCGATGAACTGGAAACGTTGCGACGTCGACTTGAGCAACTGGAAGCGGCCGAGCAGTCTCGCGTTAAAAAAGATGCGGAACGGGCAGCGGCCGAACAGAAAAAGGCCGCCGAACTAAAGGCCATCCCTGTCGACAAATGGAACGTCAAGCTGGGCGGGCATGTGCAACTTGATTATGTGAACTGGTCGAATGCTGATCCAGCAATCACCGGAAATCCGGGAACATCGGATTACTTTGAGTTCCGGCGTCTGCGTCTGGTGGCGGACGGTTCCGGGTACGAAAACTGTGATTTCCGACTGCAGATGACACTGGAACCTGAAACTGTCGGCGAAAGTGGCGGGGCAGCCACTTCACCGGACGTCAAGGACGCTTACTTCTCTGCCAATGAGATTCCCGGACTGGGGCGTTTTCGGATCGGCAATTTCTTCGTGCCATTCAGTCTTGAGCAGGTGACCAACGATACAAACAACATCTTTTTGGAACGTTCCATCCCCAGCCAGGGCATCTTCGCCGTAGACCGTGAAGTCGGGATAGCTCTGTACAACTGCAGTGACGACGAGAGTGTGACGTGGGCCACGGGGATCTTTTTTGACAGTATCAGTGAGTCTCTGAAGGAGCGGATTGATGACAGTCAGGGGTTTCGAACCAGTGGTCGACTGACGTGGACACCGTACTACGATGAGGCATCCAAAGGACGCTATCTGGTGCATACGGGAGTTGGGGTGCTGTACACCAACGATCAGGACGAACGGGTACGATTTCGGGCCCGGCCTCAGATCCATGAAGGCCCAAGGCTCATCGATAGTGGCGTGATCAGCGCGGACGCGTATACGACAGGAAATCTGGAGTTCGCGGCGGTCATGGGCCCCGTGACGCTGCAGAGTGAGGCATTTTTGTCTGTCGTCGATCAATTGAGTGGCGGGAGTGAGACAGCGACGGGGGCTTACGCGCACCTGAGTTGGTTCCTGACCGGTGAAAGTCGGATCTATGATCGTTTTGGGCAGCACGGTGCACAGTTCGCCCGCAATGTCCCGAAAGCAGCTCTGAAAGTACGAGACGGGATCCTGAGTCCCGGGGCCTGGGAACTGAAAACACGGTACTCCAATCTGAACCTCGATAACTTTCAGAGCGGGCAATACAACGACCTGACCACCGGAGTGAACTGGTACTGGAGTGATCGGACGCGATTAATGTTTGACTGGATTCACCCGGTCACCACCAGTGCTGCCAGTTTTGGCGGAACAACGTCAGACCTTTTGGCGATGCGATTTGACTTTAACTGGTGAGTTTATCGGAGCGCCGCTGAATTACCTCGTGCCCTGATGCACCTGAGCCCCGATGAGTTCTGCTTCCACGCGGATATCGATGGACTTGAAGGCCGGCGTTTTCGAAAGCGGGTCCACGCGATGCGGAATCAGCACGTTGGCTTCCGGATAGTACATCGCCGCATTGCCTTCACGAATTTCGTAAGGTCGGGCCAGGATGTATCGCATTTCGCCGACGTCACTTCGGACACGAACACGCTGATCCGGTTGCAGATTCAGTCGCTTCAGGTCTGCGGGATTCATCAGGATCACATCGCGTCGTTCCTGACCGCGATAGAGATCTTCTTCGTCGTAAACAACGCTGTTGAACTGACCTTCCGAGCGTAACGTCATCAGCTTCAGATCACCGGCACTGGGTTCTGAATTCCGAGGCACAACCTCTGGCGGTGTGGCCACATGAAAGCGTGCCTTGCCGGACTTTGTCGGAAACTTGTAGTTCCGGATGGCGCGGCCGGGCACATGAAATTCCTTACGTGAACTGTCGATGTCACGCAATGCCTGATAATCCGGAATGAGGTCTGCGATGAGTTCCCGGATGGCCGCGTGGCTCTGCAGGGCATTCCAGTCCAGCCGGGCGTCGTCGGGAAACAGCCTTCGTCCAAGTTCCGCGAGAATTGAGGCTTCGCTGCGGGCATTCAGATGCCGGGAGGCTCCACCATCGCTGAGCCGAACGAAGCTGAACATGGATTCCTGAGAGGTGGGCTGAGGCTCTTCGTCGCGTGGCAGCACGGGCAGAATCAGTGTTTCTTCCCCCGTCCCCCACGCATGTCCGGTGTTCAGAGTGGTGGAAAGGTAGACGACCGTCTTCATCCGGGAAATGGCCTGAACAGCCCGTGCGGCAGCCGGATTGCTGCCATAAAGGGTGCCGCCAAGGCACAGGGCGAAGTCCATGCGACCTGCCCATGCCGCATCCATACACGCCATGGTATCCAGTCCCGGGGAAGTGGGCGGTGAAAAGTTCAGACGCTGCTCAAATCGTTCCAGCAGGTGCTGTTTGAGTGCCGGAGTGACGCCCACGGTTCCGAGTCCCTGCACGTTGCTGTGCCCGCGAATCGGCATCAGACCCGCATGGTCACGCCCCACCATACCGCGGAGCAGCGCGAGATTGGCGATGGCGTGTACGTTGGACGTCCCATGCAGGTGATGAGTGATGCCCATGCACCAGCCGATAACGACATTGCGGGCGTTGAGGTAGCGTTGCGCGAGACTGCGAATTTGATCGCGAGAAATTCCGGAGGCGTTGATCAGTGAGTCCCACGACAGGGCGCTGACAGCCGCAGCAAACTCCTCGAAACCTTCGGTATGCCGGGAAATGAAATCCGCATCCTGTCCCTGCTGCTCAAGAATCTCTTTCGCCAGGGCATTGAGCAGTGCCAGATCTCCGCCAATGTGCGGCTGCAGATATTCACTGGCAATCTCGGTACCGAACAACAGACTGCGCACATCGCTGGGAACGCGAAATTTTACCAGCCCGAGTTCACGCACGGGGTTGATGACGACGACGTCGCCCCCATTTCGCCGAATCTGCATCAGCGAACGCATTAAGCGGGGGTGATTGGAAGCAGGGTTGGCGCCGATGAGCAGGTACAGATCTGTGTGATCGAGGTCTTCCAGACGCACGGTTCCGGCACCGGTGCCGAGAGCCATTCCCAGTCCGACGCCGCTGGCCTGGTGACAGTAGAACGAGCAATTGTTTACGTAGTTGGTTCCGAATCGACGGGCCATTAACTGAAACAGAAAACCCGCTTCGTTGGAAGCACGACCGCTGGCGTAAAAAAAAGATCGCTGCGGGCCGGCAGCCTGCATTCGTTCGACAATGAGCTGCAGAGCATGTTCCCATGTCGTTGTCTGATAGGCCTTACCGTTGCGTGGCAACCATAGCGGATCAGCGATGCGACCCGAGTTTTCCAGTTGACGGGGTGTCATGGCCCGCAGTTGCTGCAGAGACATGGCTTCAATGGCCTGCTTCTGCAGAGCACCCTGGAGATCCGAGGCCATCGCCTGAAACGATTTTTTGCAGACTTCCGGGAAATGGCCGCCTTCATTCACCATGCCGCCGAGCTGCCCACCCATGCCAACCGCGCAGGTCTTGCACGTGTTGCGGGAACGCATGGCCTTCCACATCTTCC
>JALQWE010000406.1:0-260 GCA_023258825.1 Planctomycetaceae bacterium
GACGTTGGGAATGCCGTTGAAGGCTTCGTACATCAGGTCATCCAGATCTCGAGTAGAGCCGAGAACGGCCTGCAGAATCTGGGTGGCGGCTGCACCGTCCCGCGGACGCTGGCGAAGATCGCGCGACAGCAGAAGCGAAACGCATTCGGCAACATCCAGCGGAATCTCCGGTTGCAGACGGCGCACGCTGGTGCATTCAGAGGTGAGGATTGTGCGCATCAGTTCAGGAATGTTGCGACCTTCAAACGGCAGTCGTCCTG
>JALQWE010000406.1:270-4136 GCA_023258825.1 Planctomycetaceae bacterium
GTCAGCATCAGGTAATAGCACACTCCCAGAGCATAGACATCACTTGCGGGGGTTGCCGGGCTGCCTTCAAAGAGTTCGGGAGCCATGAAGTAAGGCGTGCCGGCCAGTCGAGCCACGCCGAGGTCATCGCTCAACACGCGTTTTGCCAGTCCGAAGTCAGAAATCTTGGGAATTCCACCTGGGGTGACAAGCACATTATCCGGTTTCAGATCCCGGTGAATGATGCCGAGGCGATGGGCCATGGACAGCCCGTTGGCAATCCCTACGGCCATCGACGTTGAGCGGATGGGACCGATCGGACCTTCGCCGTCAATTTCGTTCTGCAACGAGCCGCCAGGAACGTATTCCATTTCGAGAAAATGAAAGTCGGCGGCCTTACCGATGGCATGCGTGGTGACGACGTTGGAGTGCACCAGTGCTGCGGCTGCCCTGCCCTCGTTCTCAAATCGCCGAACGAAATCCTCGTCAAGCTCCACGCGACGCGGCGACAGAATTTTCAACGCACAGAGCCGCTGCAGGCTGGTATTTCGTGCCAGGTAGACCAGTCCCATGCCACCCCGGCCCAGCAGTTTCTGGCACTGATAAATGTCAAGGATCTGCCCGGGCAGCAGCAACTGATCCAGTTCGACACTGGTGGGAGGCTGTTCCGGCAAACCACCCGCCGCGGCGCCGATGATCGTGTCTCGCTTCCAGAGTTCTTCGCTGAGCGAAACAGCAATTCCGCACCGGGGACATCGATTGATGTCGGCGTTGAATTGATAGTTGCAGGCTGAGCAGTATACGGAAGCCACAAAACGTCCTGTCATCGTTTGTCGCAGCACGGCGTGAACGACGGAGCGTGCTGGTTCAGCAGTGGATGTCAGTCTCCTTCGTGATGACGGTCTCGTTCAAGCTGATTCCGTCCTGACATGCCGCCCATCTGGCAATCGCCACCTGCGCGGCGGCAACGACCAAACCTCGCCCCAAGTTTATCAGATTCATCGAAAAGCGGGCGAGTGAATTCCTGCATTTCCTGCCTCAGGAATGCAGAGTGACACAGGGCAGTCACCTGGTCCTGCGCGAGCAGGTGGGCCAAGCGGAATGTGGGTTTGACCTGTGCGTAAGGCCGGCCCTGCCTGACTCAGCGTTGCCCAGCGAGGCGAGGAATTGATCCGGGCGCAGCGCGACAGTCGTTCGCGAGCTACTCGCAATTCAACACAATTTCCGAGAAACGGGGGTGAATCACCCGATTTTTGCTGCAATGCGACGGTGGGTGTGTTCTCGAAAAAGAACGAATTGCTGAATCCGGAATCTCCCCCGGGACAAAGCGGCCGAAAATTCTGTACACTGCCCGCCAAAATCGGAAGGCCGCACCGCTCAATCGCGGCGAAGTCATTCATCCAGAAACAACCTGCTATGCCCCGAATTCAGCCCTTCTATGCTCTGCGTCCGGTTCCCGAGCTGGCGGCCAAAGTTGCGTCGGTTCCCTACGATGTGGTGAATCGCGACGAGGCCGCCGCACTTGCCGAGGGAAATCCTCTGAGCTTTCTGCATGTGGTGCGGCCGGATATTGAGTTTCCGCCGGAACACAATCCCTATGCGCAGGAAGTCTACGACACTGCTGCAGCAAATTTTCAGAAGTTAATCGCCGAGGGTGTGCTGTTCCGCGATTCTGCCCCCTGTCTGTTTGCCTATCGACAGATCATGGGAACTCATTCTCAGGTCGGTATCGTGTGCTGCGTGCACATCGACGACTATGAAAACAATCTGATTCTGAAGCACGAAAAGACACGCAAGAGCAAGGAAGATGATCGTACGCGACACGTACTCGCTCTGAATGCGAATGCTGGTCCGGTGTTTCTGACCTATCGCGAAGATGCAGCAGTCAATGCCATGGTGGATCAGGCTGTTCTGCAGGCTCCGCTCTACGACTTCACGGCCGTCGACGGAATCCGACACACGGTCTGGCGCATCGAAGATTGCGCAGACTATGTGCGGTCGCTGTCCGCAGTGCCGGTCTTCTACATCGCTGATGGTCACCACCGTGCTGCCAGCGCCTGGCGCGCCGGACGTGAACTCCGCGGACGGCTTCAGGACGGTGGTAACGGCACTGAAGAATGCAACTGGTTCCTGTCTGTGCTGTTCCCCTCCACTCAGTTGCGGATTCTGGCATACAACCGTGTCATCCGCGATCTGCATGGTTTGACCGTCCCGCAGCTGCTGCAAAAACTGGATGCCATCGGACAGCTGGAACAGACGACCGATCCTGTGCCGCCGGCTCCGGGATCATTCTGCTTCTTTATCGATCATCGCTGGTGGAAGCTAACGATTCCCCCGGATCCGCTTTTCGTGAAAGACCCCATTCGTTCGCTCGACGTTTCGATCCTTGAACATCAGGTGCTGCATCCGATTCTGGGGATTGAAGACGTGCGGACAGATTCCCGGATTGATTTTGTCGGGGGTATCCGAGGCACCGCGGAGCTGGAACGGCTGTGCATCTCCGGCGACTGGGCGCTGGCCATTTCCATGTACCCCACAACCCTCGATCAGCTCATGGCCGTTTCAGACGCGGGTGAGATCATGCCGCCCAAAAGCACATGGTTCGAACCCAAGTTGCGCAGCGGGCTGCTGGTTCACACGCTGGAATAACACGGCACTTGTCGGGAGCTTCGGCGGTGTGTTGCGATCCGCACACACCGCAAGTCTCCGCGACTGACTTCCACCATCTCCGGCGGTCTGCCAGAATTCACCTGCGCGCAGAACTGGTGTGTTGCCTGGAGCAGGACATCGTCAGCCGCACGGGGCCGCCACACGTCGCGGTCCGCCTGAATCATTACTGGCTTTCAAGAGGGGAGCGGTCGTATGTCTGTGTTGTTTCTGATTGTCGCAAGCCTGCTTCCGACAGACTGGCCCCAGTTTCGCGGACCTGAAGCCAATGGACATGTGACGGGACCAGCAACGCCACTCGAATGGTCCGATTCAGAAAATGTGGTCTGGAAAGTGCCCGTTCCCGGACTCGGTTGGTCCTCTCCCTCGATTTCTCAGGGGCGAGTGTTTCTGACCACTGCGGTACCGCAGGGAAGCGGACTCTCGCTGCGTTGCCTCTGCCTTGATGCCGTCTCCGGAAAGACAATCTGGGATACCGAGATTCGTGCGATCGAAGAGACGCCGGCCATTCACACAAAAAACAGTCACGCCAGCCCTACGCCGATCATTCAGGATGGTGCGGTGTATGTGCATTTCGGTGCGCTGGGCATGGCACGGCTGAAGGCCGCTGACGGCTCGATCGAATGGCTGAATACAGAACTGGTGTATCCGCCTCTGCATGGCAGCGGCGGTTCGCCAGTGCTGTACGATGGGCGGCTGGCGGTTGTGTGTGACGGCAGCGTGGATCCCTTTGTGGCGGCCGTCGATGCGGCCACCGGGAAAACGCTCTGGCGACAGCCTCGCTCCATCAAGGCTCGAATCAGCCATTCGTTCGTCACCGTGACGGTTGCCGAAGTGGACGGGCGAGCTCAGGTCATGGCGCCAGGCCCCGATCATTTTGCTGCCTATGATCTGGCCACCGGTGAGGAACTGTGGCGGGTGCTGGCCCCCGGCTGGTCAGTCGTGCCCCAACCCACAGTAGCCCATGGACTGGTCATCTACAATCACGACTATGACAACCCGGAACTGATGGCCGTGCGATTGGGTGGTTCCGGAGATGTCACAGAAAGTCACGTGGCTTGGCGACTGAAACGCGGTGCGCCCAGCACTCCTACACCACTGCTGATCGATCAGGATCTCTATTTTGTCTCCGATGACGGAATTGCCTCCTGCGTGGATGTGCTCACAGGCGAACGGCACTGGATGGAACGCCTCGGCGGAAATTTTTCCGCGTCGCCGGT
>JALQWE010000407.1:0-253 GCA_023258825.1 Planctomycetaceae bacterium
ATCATAACCACGCAGCGACAGGCGAAACCCGCCTTTGCCGGAGGGCGAACCATGGCAGGCCCCCATGTTGCAACCAGACTTGGTCAGCGCCGCCAGCACCTCGGTATGAAAAGCCACAGGCGATGCCTGCTCGGCCCCCTGGACAGTCACCTTCATGGCGACTTCCTGTCCCCCGGCCACCGCACGGATCACCGTGGTGCCATTGCCGACCGCTCGGACCAGACCGTTCTGAATCACAGCCACTGCGTGAGCC
>JALQWE010000407.1:263-4136 GCA_023258825.1 Planctomycetaceae bacterium
ATCCCACCGGGTCTCGCGGCCGTCGTCCAGCGGGCGCTCGCAAAGTCTCCCGCGGACCGCTTCGCGTCGGCGTCCGAGATGTCGACGATACTCCGCCGCCGCAGTCACATCATGAATATCCGCCGCCGCAGGGTTGGCCGTGACCACCAGCTGCTGGGTGCCCCGAGCCCCATACAACACGACCTCTGCCGGCTGAATCTCCAGCCCCTTGACCGTCAGATCGCTACCAAACGCAGGTACTGTCGCACCCACACCAAGCAGAGTCAGAATCAGTGCCCTGTATTTCATTGGTACGCCTCTTTCAGAGTCAGTTCCCGAAGATCCTGACACACAGCAAACACGTGATTTCAAGCTTACAGTTTCGAGTTCTCAGGTTCACAGCAGCGACCGCCAGTCTGCGGCCCACAATACTCTCAGTTTGATGCCGGATGAACCGGAATGGCAGGCGTCACGAACCCGCTGCCACTTCCAGCCGAATCGGCGGAACCGGATAGACCCGTTCCTGATTGTCCTTCTTCGCCTTCCCCTGCAGAAATATCGTACAGGGCCCCGGCGTTGCATCAGCAGCCACCGTAATCGTAATCGCCAACTCTCCAGCCGCCATGGCCCCACCCGCTACAGTAACCCCATTCGGTAACTGGTCAGCAGGAGTCGCCAGGGCCACTTCAATCGGCATAGTCCACTCAGCCGCCCTTGTGGCCCGGACCTGAACTGTTCCCGTGGCACCACGAGCGACCGAAATCACCGCAGGGTCCACCGACAGAGAAAATTCACCCGCCGGCGCAACCGCCGCAAACAGATCCGAACGCATCGCCGCACTGCGGAAGACCTCATTGTCCTGCTTCCGCGGCGGTGGAGGATTCAACACGGCAATCGACGACGTCACCGAGCCGTCCGGGGCACTGACCTGCAGCGTCACCGGCCCCCAGTCCGCATCCGAGGCCGCCGCAGCAGCATCCGCTGCCGTCACCACAATCGGCACCACGCTCTGCTTTGCACCCACCACGAAGGGTTCCATCTTCAGGGCCGCTGGCAGCCCGAGAACCTCCACTTTCAAAGGACCATCATACTGAATGCGTCGCAGCGTCAGCGGCATCGCCACACTGCCTCCACGCGGTACGTTCAGACGGTCCGCCGGCACGGCTGTCAACACCGCCCGACGACCACGATACACCCGCAGACTCCACGGCCAGCCAACACCGCCGCGTCCAGCCAGCTCCGACACCTTCAAATAGTATTCACCCGCCGCAGGAATCTGAAAATTCAGCTCCGCATCACGAGCCCCGGCATCATCCGCTTCCACCAGTCGACCACCGTCCGCATTGTAGAGCTCCAGAATCAGGTCACAGGGACTGGCGACGTCCCGCGTCGCAGCCACCAGCAGCAGAGGTCCCGCCTCAGTCGCTGTAATGCGAAACCAGTCCACGTCACCCCGCTTCTCAAACACGCCCGCCAACGCGCCGGATTCCGGCACCAGTGGGTTCGCCTGTTCACGAACATCGTTCGGTTCCACTTCCGTCTGCACCGGGTCAGCCACCAGCACAGCCGCTGCGATGTTGTTCGCATCGGCACCAGCGGCCCGAAAATTCACCGGCGTCAATCCCCCGGGACGAACAGCCGAGGCCGGCGTGACAGACTCGCCCAGCACAGCTCCGGTACCATCCAGGAACTTTACCGGTTCCCCCGCGCGAACAAATCGAGGAATCACGGCACTGACCAACGGGGCGTTACTGAGCCGAAGATGGAAGGAATGCCGCCCACCACCGGAATAACGAATGTCCCGCACCTCCAGCCGGTATTCACCAGCCGCTGGCGCCGTCCATCGCAACTGAGCATCCCCTTCTGTCCCGGGCACATCGTCACTGTAGGCCACCTCGCGACCGTCCGGCCCGAAAACTCGCAACACCGGGTCCAGGTCGGAACCCAGCCGCCGAGCATACACTTCGGCACTGAACGACTGTCCGGCAGTCAACGAAAATCGAAACACCTTCGATGCAACAGGCCCCACAAAGCTCTGCAGTGAACACGGCAACGTCACCGCCTGCCCCACACGACGATCGTCCGCCTCGGCCGTAACGGGAATCGCGGCCAGATCGTCCACCACAATCCAGCCCGCTTCAGAACACCCATGAGTCGTCACCATGCGGACAGGATGAATCCCCACCACCGCATCGGCTGCGATCTCCCCGTCCAGCGCCACCGGCTGGTCCTTGGTGACATCCGAACCCTCACGCACACGCAGACTACCCACCGGGGTCCACAGTGCCACAGCACCCTGCAACTGCTTTCCATGAACAGTGACAGACGCGCGACGACCCGGCTGAAATCCTGTTCCTTCCAGGCGGTCGATCACAGGTTCCTGCGCAACAAGCACACCACCGCACGCCCAGATCACCATGAGCGTCAGTGGGCGGGATACGGACGAGCAAATACGAGAATTCAGGAAGGAAACAGCCATGGGGGAGGGTTTTCCGAAGAATATATGGCTGGGAAGGCGCGTTAAACAAACCTCCAGTCTAAGCGGGGGCACACCCCGCGTCAAAGTGAAACCGGGTTTCTTCCGGTGTTCCACACAACCTGCCGAAAAGTGTGATTACGACCCTTGACAACGGTAGACTCGGCCTGTTCATTTTCTCCTCTGAACCCACTCGACGTGCTTTTTCAAGAGTTCTCCGCATGCGCACCGCCAGCCTGTTGACGATTTCCAAACGCCTGTGGTTCAGCCTGTTTCTCGCTTTTCTCACAGCATCTGCTGCCGCTCCTTCCAGCGCCCACGCTGCTCTGCCCCGGAAACACGCCGGGAACTGGCCGAATTGACTCGTGAACTGAAAGGCGTACCCGGACTCATCAAGAAGAAGGACGTCGAAGCAGCAAAGGCAATCATCGCCAAAGCAGACGAACGCGTGCTGGCCCTGGAAATCGCCGAGGACGAAAAAGACCGTACCTGGACAGGCTGCAAAGCAGCACTCGACAAAGCGACGTACGTACTTCCCGTCAGCTTCGAATCCGAAGTTGCTCCCATCCTCAAAACCAACTGCCTCCGCTGTCACAACGAAGCCCAGGCCTCCGCAAACTTTCGACTGGACACGTACGAAGCCATCGGAAAAGGCAGTCGCAGTGGCCCGGTCGTCTTCGCAGGCACCCCCCAGCGCAGCCTGCTGGCTCTGCGATTGATTCACCCGGACGAAAAACAACGGATGCCCAGCGGCGCAGAAAAACTCAAAGACCCCGAAATCCTGACCATCGTGCGCTGGATCGAACAGGGCGCGCCCTTCGATGGCGAGGACAAATCAGCACCGATCGGTGATTCCCTCGTCGAAAAGAAACCGCCCGTCCAGGTCGTCATGGCCACCGGCTCAGAAACCGTTTCCTTCCGAAAGGACGTCGCTCCCTGGATCGTCAACCTCTGCGTCGGTTGCCACTCCGGAAATAATCCTCGCGGCAATTACTCGCTGACCACCTTTGAACAGTTGCTGCAGGGTGGCCCCACCGGCAACACCATCGTTCCCGGAAATCCGGACGGCAGCTACATCGTCGATCTCGTCCTCCGACAGGATCCCCTGAAAATGCCCGCCGGGCAGGCACAGCTCAAACTGTCACAGGCCAAAGCACTCGAAACATGGATCCGCGAAGGCGCACATTTTGACGGCACCGACCCCAAAGCTCCCCTCCGCACACTCGTTCCCACAGAAGCCGAACTCGAAGCCGCTCGTCTCGCCGCCATGTCCGACTCGGAATTCGAAACTCGACGGACCGAACAGGCTGAAGCACTCTGGAAACGCGTCTCCCCCAAAACTACCGGCAACGCCTTCACGTCCCCCGACTTCTACTTCTACGGGACCGTGGATGAGTCCCGGCTGAAAACACTGGCCG
>JALQWE010000408.1 GCA_023258825.1 Planctomycetaceae bacterium
AATTGCGCTTCCCATCTCAGTCGCAGAATGCGCCTCTCCACAGCAGGTAACGGCAGAATCAGCAACTCTGCGATCTGGTCCCATCCAATCCCCGCTGTTCCCTCTGTGCATTGGCCCGATCCGCAATTGATTTGGAAGGCGGCTATCCGGCATGCTCTCAGGGTTGTGGAGCTGCGCCGTCTGAAAACGTCGGGCCGGCGACACCACACACGCCGTGATACAGGGATGGAAATATGTTTCTGATCTTGCGACCCATTCGATTGCTGCTGAGCGCCATGATTTCGGAAACCACGCCCCGGCAGAAGTCACTCGGACTGGCCTTCGGAATTCTGATCGGACTGGTGCCCAAGGGTAACCTGCTGGCGATCAGCCTCGGATTGCTCCTTGCCGCCACACGGCTGAACCTGGGCATTGCCGCCCTTGGTGCGCTACTGGCCGCACTGGCTGCAGTCGGCTGTGATGGGTTCTTTGACCGAGTCGGGTGGTTTGTCCTGTCTCAACCGTCACTCGCCGGCGTGTGGACATGGCTTTATGACATTCCGTGGGTCCCGTGGACCAATTTCAACAATTCCATCGTGATGGGCAGCTTTGTGACCGGAGTCGCCCTGATACTGCCGGTGCACTTTGCCACGCGGCCACTGTTTCAAAGGTATTCAGGAACACTGTCCCTGTATGCCAAACGTTCCTGGATGCTGCGGCTGATGACCGGGGCTGAAGTCGCCAATCGTCTGAGTTCCGTAGAGTAACGACGCAAGGGTCGACGGGCACTAAACCTGAGTCTGAGTGAAGAGAGTACGGCATGCGCTGGAAATGGATCATCCCTCGCCTTGTGATCGTCGTCAGCCTCTGGGCCTTCCTGAAATGGGGGATGGACCCGGCGCTGCGCTACGCCGCGATACAGGCCGTGCAGTCCGTCACAGGAGCTCGCGTCGATGTCGCTGCTGTCAGTACTCGATTCTTTCCTCCCACGGTCGATGTGAGTCAGGTGGCTGTTGCCAGTGCCCGCCGACAGGGCCGAAATCTGTTTGAATTCGAGCAGATGCACCTGCAGCTGGAATCCCGGTCACTGTCACAACGTCGCCTTGTGATTGAAGATGGGCGGATTGAGAACCTGCGTTTTGACACTGTCCGCAAGGACGACGGTCAGCTGGAACAATCCACAGCACCAACCTCCAGTGAACCCTCCTGGCTGACAGAAAAAGTCACAGAACTCGGAGATCAGTGGCTGACGCAGTTGTCGAAACAGGTCCGTGACCAGCTCGATCCCAATCTCCTTGAATCCTATCGCGTCGGTTCCGGCATTTACTCACGCTGGGATACGCGATTTGCAGAACTGGAAGACCGCGCCAAGGCGATGGAATCGAGGGTTCGCACGCTCGAAGATCAGTTCAAAGCCGCAAAACAGGGGGATACCCTCGAGCAGATCGAAAAGTACCTGCAGCTGGCTCAGGAAGCCGATGCACTGCTGCGGGATGCTCGGCAGTTTCAGAACGACCTGAAAAGCATCACTCCAGAAGTCCGCGCAGACTTCGAAGCGCTGAATGCCGCCAGGCTGCATGATCAGGAAATGATCCGGCACAAAATCACTCTGCTGAAACCTGATGGCCCCCGCATTACTCAGGCCCTGCTCGGCAAAGCCATGTATCTGCGGATTCAGCAGACACTCAGCTGGATCGAAACCATCCGCGACTGGCAGTCCGATCTGGCCCAACAGGTCCGACCACCACGCAGCGCTGGCCGGGATTTCCCGGTGGTGCTCACGCAGCCCGCTCCGGATGTTCTGCTCAAAAACCTGCGGCTTTCCGGGTCCATCTCCATCGATGAAGAACTGATCCCCTATGCCGCGACCGTCAAAAATGTCACGGAAGATCCAAAACTGCTGGGACAGCCCAGCCTGTTTGAACTGACAGCCGCCGGTCGCAAACCACTGCGGCTGAATATGACGATGGATGCCACCGGACAACACCTCAGCACGGAACTCGATGCCGAACTGCAGGATCAGGATGGCTTTCAACTGACGACCGGGCATCGCGAGGACGCACTCTTCCAGGCGGGACTGAAGAATCTTGCCTGGAGCATGAAACTGAAGCTCGATGGGGATCAGCTGCAGGGCTTTGTGAACCTGCGTTCCGATCTGCAGGGATTAAGCTTCGAAGCCTCCGACGATGTCCGCCCGGAAATCCTCGAAGCCACCAACGAGGCCCTCAGCGCCGTGCGGACGCTGGATGCCCTCGTGGCTCTGAATGGCAGCCTGCAGAAACCAGACGTGGTCCTGACGTCTGACATTGGTGAACAGATCGCCGATGGAGTCCAGGCCGCCTTCTATCACCAACTGGAAAAAGCCCGTGACCGGCTGCTGGCTGAAGTCAACGAACACGCCTCAGAACAACTGCAGTCCCTGAAGCTTCGTTTCGCTGATGAATACCAGCGCCTCGCCGAAGACAATCAGAAACTCCTCGGACAGATTCAGGATGTGCAGTCCATCCTCGTCAGCCTGCGGTCAGGACAGGCCAACCCCGTCACTCTCGCTCGACAGGTCTCCCAGTCCCGCCTGCTGTCCGAAAAGGATCAGCAGAAAGTCCAGCGCGTGCTGAATGAATTCGACGGAGCGATGCAGGGACAAATTCCCCAGGCCATCCTGAAAAAACTGCCACCCTCCGTTCAGCAACTTCCCAATACACCCATTACAGCAATCCCGGGACTCCTGCCCGGAAATCTGGGTGGCCTGTTTCCAGGACTGATGGCAGGAACCATTCCCGGAACTCCTCCCGGCACTTTCCCCGGAACACCTCCACTGCGGTCTTCCGAGAATACGTCGGAACCGGAGGCACCGGATTTCACAGAAACCGCACCGACTCCCGTCGGTCCCATCCTGCCAGTCAGCCTGCCGGGACTGCTGCCGGGGTTGTTCCCCGGACTGATGCAGCCCGCCACACCACCAGCGGCTCAGGCACCTGCAGCAAGTCAGGCCCCCGCAGCACAGACACCCACAGCGCAGGAAACGACCGGCACCCCACGATCGCGTCCGTCTCCCCTGATTATCCCTCGCTTCCGTCTCGGAGCAAGATAGCGGACAGCTGAACTCGGCCTTTGGACCATGCCCGCTCCTGCCCGGAAAATCAACCGCCTATTTCGCGTTGGCGACCGGTGTCATCTCACCGCGCGCCAACGGCAGACTGCCGGCAAACAGTCCCTCAATGACCCGAGCCATGTGCGCCACGTTCAAACGCGTAAACTCGTCCGTCGGCTGATGGTAATCACTGTGCAGTGATCCCGCCGAAAAGCTATGAGCAATCACACCCTTCTGCACAAATGAATAATTGTCACTGCGTGCGTAAAGCATCTCACTCACATCTTCCCGATGAAACACCTCGACCCCCACACGCGCTGCACCAGCCGCCATCTGCTGGCCCAGCGTGCTGCGAGTCCAGCCGGTGCCCCACATCTTTTCTTCTGCTCCGGCTTCCGGTCGCCCGATCATTTCGATATTGATATTCGCCACCGTCCTGTCCAGCGGCCACAGCGGGCTGTCACAGTAAAACTTTGACCCCAGCAGCCCTTTCTCCTCTCCCCAGAATGTCATGAAAATCACCGATCGCGCCGGCCGCACAGGCAGTGCCGCATAAGCATCCGCCAGCGTCACCACCGCTGTCACACCCGTGGCATTGTCGTCCGCTCCATTGTTGATCGCATCGCCCCCGCGGTCTCCCGACAGACGCCCGATATGATCCAGATGCGCCGAAAACAGGATGGCTTCTTCGGACAACTTTGCATCGCTGCCACGCAGAATCGCCACCACGTTTCGCACCTCAGAGACGACCGCCTTACGCGCGGGCACAGTCAGCCCCACTTCGCCCTGCAAAACACTTTCCGACGGCACCAGCACAACCGGAATCGTCACCTGCAACTGAGCTGGTAAGGTCAGTGGACGGTCACGCATCAACTGCAGCGCCTCAGGCAGCGGACTGTCAGGGCGAACCCGAATCAGGACTGCAGCAGCCCCCTGCGTGACCAGTGGCAACACTCGCCGCGCCAGGGTGACTGTGACCGCCGACGCATTGCCCACCGCCTGTGGAGGCAACGCCGGCTCCTCAATCACCACCACCCCGCCCTTCACACCC
>JALQWE010000409.1 GCA_023258825.1 Planctomycetaceae bacterium
GGCTTACCGTTCCATCAGTCCGACGCGACTTCGTCACGCTGTTCGAGCCCGTATGTTAATTCATCAGGGAGTTTTCTGCGAGGCTGAACCAGCACCATCGCACCGTCTCGGAGAACCGGCTCCCAAAGGCCGGTTTTCCGCAAAAACTCTGCTCGACGGGTTTCCAGAACCTATTCCGGTTCCGGCTCAGTCAGCCCGCCAAAGGGCCGGCGAAACCGTCCAAACCATGAGCCGGTGCCCTTCTCAGAGCTACGACCAGCCTCAGCGGCTTCACGCTCAGCCGACCCCGGCTCTTCATCCTGCTCAGTCTCTCGGTCCGCGACCGCCTCAGCCGGCTTCCGCTTTCCGGATCCCGAAGACGAGGATTCCAGCTCTTCGTCGTCGGCAGCAGCTTCGTCGCCTTCGCTTCCAACACCTGCTTCGGTCGATTCAGCGCCGTTCTCCAACTCGTCATCCCCGTCAGAATCAAGGGACTTCCGGTCGGTCGCTGGCTTTTCCAGGTTCCTTGAAGAACTCGCAGGACGTGCTGCGGTTTGCTTTTTCCCGGGCCGTCGCTCGGCACTCTCAGCGGACGTCTCAGAATCGGGAGCATTTTCCGATCCATCAGAATCAGCGTTTTCGTCGCGGATTTCCTGTCGCGGCTTGCCGGACTTGCGAGCCTCTGCTTCGGCGACTTTGGTGAAGTCGAGGTCCATCAGCTTCTCAGCCGACTCGTTCTGCTGAACTTCTGCTTCTTCCAGTTCGTCGAACAACTGCGGAAGCATGCGTGAGTTTCCGATGCGTCGCCCGTTTTCGCCGGCTTCCGACTCATCTCCGGCTCCGCGAACATACATGCGTCCCGCCTGAGGCAGACGGTCGATTCCGAATTCTCCCATGAAGTTTCGCTGACGGTCTGCTTCGACCAGCATCTGCACCACGTCGGGATACGCAGCGCCCAGTTCTCCACATGTCTGAATGATGTCCGCCAGACGATTGGGCACCCGATGTCTCTCTGGCTCGCTGTCCAGTTCGTAGCGGGTGATTTCCACATCGGTGCTGCCACGTTCACCAATAATTCGCAGATTACTACCGGCATTCAGCACCAGGGGCAGACGGAAGGCCTGCTCTGCTCCGAAGATCACAATTTCCGGGGTTCGTCGACGTGCCACATGCACCATCGGCTCACCCGTGCAGTCAATCACGTTCATGACGAAGCGATCGCGGAAGGAGACAGCGTTCAGGGCCGGATCCTCGGGATCAAGTTCCTTCAGGGCTCGCAGTGCCCCATAGCGAGTTTCCAGCGAATCCGAATTCATCAGATCCCGCAGGGCCACCACGGCATCCACGTCCTCCCGAATCACCGAAAGTGCCACGAGGGCAAAGATTCGAAACGCCGGCTGGTCCTTTGCCGCCTCATGCAGCACAGCAACTCCGGATGCGTCACCCAGATAAGCCAGAGACTGTGCCGCCTGAAAACGTACTTCGAAGTGCTCGGATTCCAGCGCATCTTTCAGGAACGGGATCGAATCATCTCCGATTGCTTCCAGTTGCAGCGCTGCGACCTGACTTTTCTCCGGTTCCATGATGTCCCGGGCCAGCATCTCGATCCGCATCCGACGATTGACCTCGGACTCGTTCAGCGCCAGGTTCCGGATGACCTGCTGATAACGCGGGAAATTATTGACGTACTGAGCATGAGTCTTCAGTTCAATCAACGCATCCGTCTTGGCCACAGCACAGGGGATTCGCTGACCGTACTTATTGTATCTGTGGAATCGCTCTGAGACCGCCTGAGCGACGCGATCACTGTTGCGGGCACTTCGCTTGTCGCTGTTCAGCATAATGGTCAGATCACGGTCAACCTTCGAAATCGCACCACCGGGAATTGTCCCGGCCATGTTTTCGGCCGTTCGCTCGCTTCCCGTTTCCTTCATACCAAGAGTTGTGAGAATCGCACCACCGGCCACTGCGTACTCCTGAGGCCGCAGCGACGTCTTCTCATCGACGGTGTGCTCTTCAAACAGACGTGTCTCCAGCAGCCAACCGCCTTTAAGACTTTTCGCATTGCTGTTCGGTGGCAGAACCACGCGTACGTCAAATCGCTGATCCTTCCGGACCATGGCCGGCAGATAGGCAATCACCACCACCAGCGCTGTATCGCGCGAGGCGAGAATCTGATTGGCATTCTTTACTCCGCGTCGTGCCATTTCAGTCTGCAACTGGGTGCGCAGGCCGGACGGCGAAGGGTCTCCTCCGGTTCCTTTCAGCCCCGTGACCAGCCCGACACCTTTCAAAACCACCAGACTGTTGCCCTGAACGCTGACGTAATCCGACAGCATCGGGGCGTCCAGACGATTCCCGAAGTCGTTGTCTTCTTCTTTCTTCCGACGATTGGATTTGACGTCTTTTTTGGTGTCCGCCTTTTTCTCAGCCGTTTTCGACGGGCGCTCCGCCAGCATGGCAGCACCAGGCATGCTCATCAACCCGGACATGCACCCACACAATCCAAAGGCTGCCATCAGGCAGATCACAGCGGCCACTCTGGCTCGATTGAATCCCGAGGATCTGCGAGCAACCGCATTTTCCGCCGGGAAATTCTGGTGAGGTCGACTGTTAACCATAGTTGGTACTCCGCCTTTTGTGCAGAAATCCGGAACAGTGCAAACACACACAGGCACGTGGTTTTGCAAGCCGGTTTGACTGCTGACAGGCGACTCAGGATTCTGCAGGAACGGTGGGAGACAGCGCTGAGGCTGAAGATGGCAGACAGGAATTCGACGTGCCCGTGACTGTGGCCAGCTACGGGTCGCCAAATCATCCGGCAGGTTTCAGAAGTGACGGGAGAATCAAACCGCGAACGAGGGTGGCCGGGCACTCTGTTCTTCAGGCCTCTTACCGCGGCATTCAGCAGAACGCAGGCACCAAACCTCTGACTGAAGCTCAGCACTTCGTTTCTTCCGGCCCGGTACAGAGCCCTGCACGACGCTCAAAACCCGCCTGCAGTCAGCACACGGGTTCCAGAGCATCAGACAGACCCAACCGGATACTTCGCAGAGGAACAGCCACTGTCTCCGGGAACGACCCCCGCTGCAGCCTGATTGGAAACACTGCAGCAGGAAACCAGAGACATTTGCAGGATCGCAGAACGGGGATGACGTCTGTGAACCCGGCTGATCTTTTCCGCGAAGTCGTCGCAGTAAGAGCATTTCATGAGTGACAATAAACGCGGCAGGTTGTGACGGTCAACGCAATTCGCAGCTTTGCAATCAATACGCGTTCTGCCCATGACTCGCCCCGCAACTCCTTCGGCAGGAAGTGCACCGAGTCCTCCTGAACGGCATGCTTTCTCATATTCGCTACCACGGATTCGGCAGATTCGGCAGGTTCTGAACCCGGGCATCTGCAGCCAGCGGCCGACTGTTTCGCGGTTGTCAGGCAGTTTCGCATCGTTCGGATCATGCGGACGCCGAGATGTCGTGCCCGACACATGCGGATTCGGTTCGCTCGTCGGACGCTGCAGGGCCGTATAAGGAGGCCGGCGACTCAGGTACCGAGCTGTGGATTGACGCCGCTCTTGATTTCCGTGGCAATTCATGTCGCACCGCGACTCCATTCCCACGACCGCATTGTCTGCACAGGACGTTGAATGCAACGGGAACCATGTAACTGGTAACGGGCAACGGGCTGTTGGATTGACATGAGCCACGCCTGATGAAGCAGAAGCACCACTCGTTTTCGCGACATTCTCATCACTGCACGCTATCAGAGGTAGCTCTTAACACGGGGTTGCTCTCAACGTGGTCTCGGGCGACAATCCTTTCACGGCAGAATTCGCAGTGGAACCAGGCAGTCTGCTGTTGCTGCAAACAATCTGGCTTCATACGTACAACGGGAGAACCATTCGGATGCGACTCGGACTGCTGGGGGGAACCTTTGATCCGGTGCACTACGGACATCTGCTGATGGCGGAATCGTGTCGCGAGACCCTGCATCTGGATCACGTGCGTTTTCTGCCCGCCGCAGTTTCGCCCCACAAAACAGATCGCCCCGCTGTCGATGGACATGCACGGGCCGATATGATCCAGCTGGCCATCGCCGGCTGCCGCGAATTCTCTGTGGACCGACGCGAGCTTC
>JALQWE010000410.1 GCA_023258825.1 Planctomycetaceae bacterium
ACAGGCAATTGTTCCGTTATCTCTGTGGGAAAGGTTAAGGGCATTCATGTTCCTGATTCGGCAGGTTTCCGTCGGGGTGCTGTTGCTGACCACCATGGTTGTCGCTGTGGCTGGTGAGGCTCCGGAGAAAGTAATCACGATCGAGGGTGTGACTGAGTATCGGCTGACGAATGGAGCGAGAGTTTTATTGTTTCCGGATGCTTCGCAGCCAACAATCACCGTCAACATGACCGTGTTGGTTGGGTCTCGGCATGAAGGTTACGGTGAAGCGGGAATGGCGCACCTGCTGGAGCATCTTGTTTTCAAGGGCACACCGACCTTTCCGGATGTTCCAAGGGCTCTGAGGGATCACGGGGCCAGCTTCAATGGCACGACCAATCAGGACCGCACCAATTATTTTGAAACCCTTCCGGCGACCCCGGAGAACCTGGAGTTTGCCGTTCATCTGGAATGTGATCGACTGGTGAACAGCTTTATTGATCGCAACGATCTGCTGTCAGAATTCACGGTGGTGCGGAATGAGTTTGAGCGGGGGGAGAACAGTCCGGAGGGAGTTCTGTTTCAGCGTGTGATGTCAGCAGCCTTTGAATGGCACAACTACGGAAAGACGACGATTGGAAATCGTTCGGACATCGAACGGGTGCCAATTGACAATCTGCAGGCGTTTTATCGCCGGTACTACCAGCCGGACAACGTGGTGCTGATCATTACGGGGCGTTTTGAGGAATCAAACGCGCTGGAACTCGTATCGAAATACCTCGGTACAATTCCTAAACCAGAACGCAGGCTGGATCCAACGTACACGGAAGAACCTGCACAGGATGGCGAACGACTGGTGACTCTGCGACGAGTTGGTGGAATTGGTGCCGTGGTCGCTGCTTACCACATGCCCGCGGCTTCGCACACGGACTGGGCACCGCTATCGATTCTGGGAAGCGTACTGTCCGAGACGCGAGTGGGCCGACTGGACAAGGCGTTGGTGGAGCCAAAGATTGCCACGAGTGCTTCGGGACGGGCAGACAATGCACACGATCCCGGCTTGTTCACATTCTCCGCGTCGCCGGTCGAAGGCAAGCTGGAGGCGACTCGGGACGCGCTGGTGTCGGTGATGGATTCGCTGGGAGCAACGCCGTTTGGTGCTGAGGAAATTGAACGTGCAAAGTTGCGGGCCAAACGCAGTTCCGAGCAGCTGCTGACGAGTGCTGCGGCGATGGCTTCGGCGCTCAGCAGTGCGTCGTCTCTTGGTGACTGGAGGCTCCTGTTTCTGCAGCGTGATCGGCTGCAGGCGGTGTCGGTCGAGGACGTCAATCGCGTCGCGAAGACCTATTTCCCGGCGTTCAACCGCACGCTGGGCGTGTTCATTCCGGCCGATGCGCCGCAGCGATTGTCGATTCCCACAGTGCCTTCGATTGCTGAGGTCGTGCGCGACTATCGAGGTGGTGTGGCGGTTGCATCCGGGGAAGCCTTCGATCCGTCACCGGCGAATCTGGATGCCAGGACTCGCGTCATCGAACAGGATGGCCTGCGGATTGCCCTGCTGCCCAAGCAGAATCGTGGTGCCACTGTGAATCTCACGCTGACACTGCGATATGGAAATGAGGAATCCCTGAAGAATCAAAGCACCGCGGCGTCCATGTTGCCGGCCATGTTGATGGCAGGCACTATACGTGTTGATCGCCAGGCTCTGCAGCAGGAGATGGATCGTCTGAATGTTCAGATCAGTGGTGGAGGCGGTGGCGGTGGACGAGGTCGCCGAGGCGGCCGCGGCGGTGGTGGCGGAGCAGGGGCGTCAGCCGGAACCTTGTCGTTTTCGATCGAGGCTCGGCGGGAGTCTCTGGAAAAGGGCATCTACCTGCTGGGAGAAGTGCTGCGTCAACCGGCATTCCCGGCGGAAGAGTTTGAGCAGATGAAACTTCGCATGGTGACGGGGATTTCCGGGATGGAATCAGATCCCGCGGCGCTGTCAAGCGAACGATTGTCTCAGGGTTTATCAACCTATCCGAAAGGCGATGTGCGGTATTCCATGTCAATGGCGGAACGAAGGCAGGAACTGGAGTCTGTGACACTGGACCAGGTTCGGGCCCTGTATTCGACTCAGCTTGCGGGCATGACAGGTGAATTGGCGATTGTGGGAGATTTTGAGGCAGAATCTGCCCTGTCGGCTGTGCGGGAGGTTTTGCGAGACTGGAAGAGCGATACCCCGTACGCGCCGATTGTGCGTGAGGCTCGTGCTGATCAGCAGGGAGAAAAGTCAGAAATCCTTACGCCGGACAAGGCCAATGCGGTATTTCTGGCTGGTCTGGCCTTTGCCATGAATGATGACAGTCCGGAGGCCGTTGCGTTACAGCTGGGCAACTTCATTCTTGGTGGTGGAACCTTGTCTTCACGTTTGGGGGATCGTATTCGACAGAATGAAGGACTGTCGTATGGCGTGAGTTCCTCGGTGAGTATCCCCTCGCAGGGGAACGATGCACGATTCAGCATCAACGCCATCACAAATCCGGCGAACATGGATGCTGTCGAGAAGGCAGTGTTTGAAGAGTTGCGCAGGTTTGTGGAGGAAGGGCCGACGGAAAAGGAGTTGGCGGATGCAAAAACCGCCTGGCTGGAGGCTCGCAAGGTGGCTCGCAGCAGTGATGCAGCGATTGCCGGGCAGCTGATCTCAAATCTGCATCTGAATCGCACCTTTGCCCGGGATGCCGAGGACGATGTTCGAACTGCGGAACTAACCTGTGAATCGGTCCGGAACGCCTTCCGGAAATATGTGATTCCTGAACAGTTGATTGTGATCCGTGCCGGAGATCTTCAGAAGTAGGTCCGGACGGAATCGACTGCGAGGCGTTGTGGTGGTCGTGCCCCTGCAGGATTCGTTGCCGGGGCGCGGTCACGACGTCGAGGGATGAGGGATGATCAGGAGCAGTGCGGCAAAGTTGAAGGGTCGAATTGAAATCGTCGAATTGTACGGGGGCTGTGCATGGACATGGTTCGCATCTGCGTGTTGCTGATTTTTATCCTGCGATCGGGAGGTGAAATTGTGGCTGGCGACCGTCCCACAGGGCGACCCTTTGCAACGCGTTCGGAAGTGATTGCTCGTCACGGAATGGCGGCCACCAGTCAGCCGCTGGCCACCATGACAGCCATTGAGATCCTTCGACGTGGTGGTTCGGCCGTGGATGCGGCCATCGCGGCAAATGCCGTACTGGGGTTGATGGAACCGACAGGATGCGGGATTGGCGGCGATCTGTTTGCGATTGTGTGGGACCCGCAGGCAAAGAAGCTGCACGGATTGAATGCGAGCGGTCGTTCGCCGATGTCCCTGCAGGCGCAGGAGTTCAGCGATCGCGGATTGCAGAAGATTCCGTCACTGGGTGTACTGCCCATTTCTGTACCGGGGTGTGTTGATGGCTGGTTTGAGTTGCATGGTCGATTCGGTCGGTTGCCGATGTCGGAGTTGCTGGCACCGGCGATTCGCTATGCGAAGGAGGGCTTTCCGGTCAGTGAGGTGATTGCGCAGGGCTGGAAGAGTGGTGAGACCGTGTTTCGGGATCAGCCGGGTTTTGCCGAAACCTTTCTGGTGGAGGGCAGGGCACCGGTCAAGGGAGACATCTTCAGGAATACCAGTCTGGCAGCCACGCTTGAACGGATCAGCAGCAAAGGCCGCGACGAGTTCTATCGAGGGGAAACCGGGCATCGAATTGCAGAATACGTCCGGAAGCACGGAGGATTTCTGTCTGAGTCGGATCTGGCCCGGCACCGTTCAGACTGGGTTGAGCCCGTATCGGTGAATTATCGAGGTTATGATGTGTGGGAATTGCCACCGAATGGTCAGGGAATCGCGGCGCTGCAGATGTTGAATGTGCTGAGCGATTTCGACCTGCGATCGGCGGGATTTGGCAGCATTGATCACGCGCACTGGTTTATCGAAGCGAAAAAGCTGGCATTTGAAGACCGAGCTCGTTTGTACGCCGATCCCGATTTTGCCGCGATTCCGGTCGATCGCCTGATTTCGATGGAGTACGCTGCGGAACGACGACGGTTAATGGATCCGACAAAGGCGGCTGTTTCGTACCCGGTGGGCATCCCGGAGGCTGTGGATGACGGGGATACGAT
>JALQWE010000040.1 GCA_023258825.1 Planctomycetaceae bacterium
GTCACCTGACTCACGGGCTTTCCCTCAGTAAGCTGCAGTCGCACCTGATTTCCTGTCACCCGACCTGAAACAATCCGTCCTGCCTGTCCATCCAGCAAAAACTGACTGATCGTTGCGGCGTTCCACGCCATGGGCTGGTCAAACTCCAGCACCAGTTCGTCCGGCTGTTGTCGGCTCTGGCGAATCGTTAACAGATCAGGAGCCGTGACCGATTGCTCAGTCCGCTGACCATAGCTGTGCAGTTCCACGACCGGTCGCATCAGTTCTGCCATCCGCGCATAGCCTGCCGCCGGATAATGACAGCCGCCCTCCGGGACAATCCCCAGTGTCGACATGATGCTCATGTGCGCAAACTGACGTGGTAATCGCCGCTGCACATCCCGCAGACGGTCACTGAAATGCGTGCCGCCCTGGCTGCAGGCATTCGGCCAGATCTGGAACAGATAATAGTGCTGCACATTGGGCAGATCCCGCTTCCAGCCGGCAGCCATGCTCAGAAAATAACGTTCATACGTTTCGACACCATAGCCCCCATCCGGACCATCGGCCCCCTGATCCGCTTCCCCCTGATGCCAGAAGACCGCGCGAATCCCGTGTGTCAGTCGGGCCAGCCGAATCCGGTTCAGCAACCGCCCGTAGATCGTCTTCGGATCCGTGGGATCTTCCGGATTTCGCTGATGCTGATCGACACGAGTTCCCCCGACAGCACCATTCAGAATGCAGATCGGCAGCTGCTGACGTTCCACCAGCGACCGCGCCAGCTCCATGCCCCAGTAGCCAATCTGCCACGCGCCGCCGTCCCGTCGAACGGCCTGGCCCCAGCCCCGCTCCGTCTGCCCATCCATGGATCCGTAACTGCGAATCCACTCGGTGGAATACTCCGTCCCCTCGCGTCCCCAGTCCGTCGACACTGCATTGGACTGGCCGTCAATCACGAAAGCGTCGCCACACACAAGGTTGCCAACGCGTTCCAGCACCTGTTCCCCCGCACCCTGAATCACTCCGAATTCCGTGCGGTACCGAATCAGTCCGGGCTTCAGGGCGACGTCAAAGGCGTAACGCCCCTCCGCTGTCGGGGCCTGCTCCTGCGTATTGACCAGCACATCGTCCGCATACAGCTTCAGAAACACCCGCGGCACACCGGCGTCCACCTGACCTCTATAATACAGTGTGCCTTCGTTGCGATCATTCCGGGGAAAGAACTGGGATTCCACGGGCTTTTCGTCCACCTCCGCCAGCCGGATCTGCCACGGGTCCTGCGCGGGCTCTTTGACCTGAATTGACACCGTCTGCGTCGTCGGGACACCACCGTTGCCGATGGTCGCGGTGATCCGCAGAGTGCCGCTGTTCTGAGCACGCAGCAGCTGCAACCCGGTCTTCGTGGCGTCGCTGATGACCGCCAGTCCCTCCGTAGACCAGTCCATCTGCAGGTCAGCGACACCCTTCGATTGCAAGTCCGTCAGATTTGTGATTTCCGGCACCAGAGTCAGTGTTTCCCGGCCATCCCAGTTCGTCGGGGCCGTCAGTCGGAACTGCGGTTCCGGCAGTTCTTCCCGCACCGTTACTGGCACAGCCACCGACCGGACACTGTCCGCGTAAACCGCGCGAAAGGTCAGAGTGGCAGACTGGGGGCCCTGGATGCGGCCGGCGTTCAGCTCATACTGCAGCGTGTCGGTGGCCACCACGGTTTCCTCCGCACCCCGCTGCAGCACCCAGTAGACCTTGAGGGCGCCATCGGCCGTCGCGGTGACTTTCTGCCGTGCCCCTTCGGCGATGGAAACCTCGGAGGGACTGACGGAAAACGCATTTCCGGGTCGCACCAGATGGCCGACCAGCGTCTGCAGCGGCTTCTGATTGTCATATTCCAGCCGCACCCATTCCGGTGACCGCACGCTGCGGGCGATGCGTACTTCGTCGATGTCGCCTTCGTACTCGTACGAATTGTACCAGCCCCCCAGCCAGAAGCGGGCCGGACTGCGAATGTTGAGCGGTGCGTCCTTTGTGCGACGGGTCCCATCCAGCTGGCCATTCACATACAGCAACGATTCGCCGGCCTTGTAGGTATGCATCACATGAATCCAGTCACCCTTGCGAATCGGACTGGTACCGGCCACATCGGCGCCGGAAAAATAGCATTCCATGCGAATATGAGCCGGGCTGCGAAAGTTCAGAATGACCTTGCCCTGAGCCTGCTCATTCCCCCAGCCCACCGCACGCACATTGAAAGCCTCCGGGCGAATCCATGCGCTGGTCGTATGGGACTCAGCCCCCTTCGGAAAACCGTCGATCTGGTCCCCCAGAAAGATTCCCCGGCCGCCGGGAAAACGACGCGCCCGTCCGGCAATTCCCGGAATGTCGCTGGTGCCCGTGTCTTCGGCCAGCAGCCGGCCGGTGGAATCCAGCAGGGGTTCATCCAGATGCAGGACGCTCAGATAATCATTGAAGTCTCCGAACACGGAACGACCATCGGACATGGAAGCGGCCTCGGGATTTCCCCAGCGCAGCAGCAGTTCCTGACGGGCATTGCCGACGATTTCGGGAACCAGCACCCAGACACTGGCCGCCCCCCGCTCGGCATCCCATTCCTCCACCTGCAGCGGCAAGGCCTGACCGGCGGAATTGAACACGCGCAGATCGGCGCCCTCCGGCTGAGCCTGACGAAAATCAAAGAACTCCGCGGACAGTCGGATCAGCACCGGGAAATTGCGCAGTACCGTGTTCTCAGGCACATCCGCGCCTTCGGGCGTTGTGAGGAGGAACACGGACCCTGAATACTGCCAATCCGCCGCAACAGCGCGTTCCGTCTGTCGGGCGAAAACGACGACAACGATTCCCAGGACGCAACGCAACAACCACGGTTGGAGGGACACCACACGATCTCCTGAGAATCACAAAAGGGGACATTCTCAATACTGTTCGGCACGACTTCTGCATACCATTTTGGGATGAAAAATTAACAAAATCTTAACTTGCGCTTTTGGTGAGGTTCTGCCAGGCTTCGGGCATGGCGGAGAACGCGGACAAGAAAATCAAAGACAAAGACATCGTCGGGCTGAAGTATTTCGATCAGCTGGGCGAGTTGTTGCAGCAGTTGCATGACGTCGGTTGCGAACGCGATCGGGCGGGTAATCGTTCGCTGCATATGGATCAGTACTGCATGCTGATTCTGCTCTACATGTTCAATCCGGTGGTGACATCGCTGCGAGGTCTGCAGCAGGCCAGTGAGCTGAAGAAGGTGCAGAAGAAGCTGGGCTGTGCACGAGCATCGCTGGGATCGCTTTCGGAATCCGTGGCTGTGTTTGATTCCGATCGACTCAAACCGATCATCGAATCGCTTGGCGAAAAGCTGGTTCCAATTGCAGCCGATAAGCGGTTGAAGGATGTTCAGCACACGTTGACACTCGTGGATGGCAGTATTGTGGAAGCGTTGCCACGCATCGCGATGGCTTCGTTTCGGGATGCTCAGTCGGGCAGTGGGAAGAAAATGAAATGGACGCTGCACACACACTTTGAGGTGGATCGCTCCGTTCCCACGAAGATAGAAGTAACGCCAACAGCGGGAGGTGAGCACGACGAACGAGCTGTGATGGACCGCATGATCGAATCCAATCGAACATACGCGATGGATCGCGGCTATGCGAAGTTTGATCTGTTCAACCGAATTGTGGACGCTGGTAGCAGTTACGTATGCCGCATTCGAGACAACAGTGTCTTCACAGTCCTTGAAGACAAGGCACTGACTGATGCCGATCGCGCAGCTCGCGTGATTTCGGATCAGGTGATTACTCTTGGCAGCAGCAGCGCCAAAGAAAAGCCAAATCATGCCGTGCGTCTGGTTATGATCAAGGCGAAGCCGCATCAGTCTAAAGGTCGCCCCGGAACTGGGTCGACGGGACAAAACTGCGATGGTTTTCTTCGTGTTGTAACGAACCTGATGGACGTGCCTGCTGAGATCGTTGCAATTTTGTATCACTACCGCTGGTCCATCGAGATCTTCTTTCGTTTTTTCAAGCATCTGCTGGGCTGTCGCCATCTGCTGAGTCATTCTCAGAACGGAATCGAAGTGCAGGTGTACTGTGCGATTATCGCCTGCATGTTGATCAGCCTGTGGACCGGGAAGAAGCCAACGCTGCGAACTCATGAGATGATCTGCTGGTACTTCTGCGGCATGGCCGACGAGGAAGAACTGCTGGCACATCTGGCACGACTGAAGAAACCGCCCGAGGCTCGAAAACCGATCATCTAAGCTCGCGGGGCAGTCCGTCTGCGTCGCCAGTCCCGCTTCACGCTGCGCCAATTTTAAGCCAGAGTGGCTTCACACGGTTGCCTCCGCAGGCACCGCCGCCCATTTCCCGCCAGCCCCCGCCGCTGAGGCTCTACTCACGATAAAAATTCCACTTCGAAGACTTCCAACAACTATCGTGCCGAACAGTATTGAGACATTCTACTTTACGCCTCTTCGTGTGACGTCCGGCATCTGTCACCAACGCAAACACGCGGCTTCCCGCGTTATGATCTGGCTGATCCCCGACAGACGGCAACGGCAGCAATTGTTGGCCGGAAAACCCTCAATCCGACTGCGGTACAGACCTGAACAACATGAAAAACAGCATGCCCCGTTCAGGGTTGAGTTTACCAGCCGTCCCCGACAACAACTCCATCACAGCGATCACTGAGTGATTTCAAAACGCTCCTGTCGATCTCTGTGGAAACAATCCGCACGCTGCCATCGGCCGGGGCAAAATGAGTTCCAGCTGCGTGCCAGCTCCACCAGTGAATGTCGTCATCCCTGCGCCCCGTGGCTGCCCGCAAGCCTCCCATTTCCCCGCCCTTTCCGGAGATGAGGCCCGGGAGAAGAACGTCGGTTAAGCCGAACGGACACGAAGTCCCCGATCCCGGGCCACCCCACTTCCCGGTCTGCGGCACGCCTCCGCGCTCTCCAAGCAGGAGTGTCTGACTCAGTCCGTCACAGATGTCGGCGAACCTCGTCCGACTGTTGCCAAAAAAAACTCCACTGTGAAGTCCGCGTGTCAGTGGCTCACGGCTCAGAGAATCGCAGCGAGATGGCTGAGTGATGAAGTTCAGGCGATCCGTTCCCGACACACCCAGGTAGCTTGTCACGCCCCAGTCTCCGCGATACCAGGCACCATGGAAGCTGCCGGGAGCGACCTGGCGATTCCAGAATGTTGGCTGGCTATTCACTGGATCCGAAGGACACACGAAAATAACTATCTGTTGATTTGTCAGAAACCTGTGATGAATCTGGCAATCCAGATCAAAATCAAAACGATTGTATAAATCGTTTCGCTCGATATATGGCAGAATCGCGACTGTCCAGCCATAACCTTTTGTAAAATTGAAGGGGCTTTCCACGGCCGCCACATCCTGAACCTGCGATCCGGGTGGAAGCACAGAATGCGTGTCATGGTACATATGAAGTGCCAACGCCAGTTGTCGAATCTGGTTCCGGCACTGCGTCGCTCGAGCTGCCTCCCGTGCGCGTTGCACAGCAGGCAACAGAATAGCACAGAGCAAACTGATCACAGAAACTGTCACAAGGACTTCGATGATCGTGAATCCCGATTTTCGCATCGTCCTGCCCTCGTTTCATGCAGACCAGACAAAGACCACGGGAATGCTGACATGTTCAATGGTCTCGGGATCCTCCATCCCGACAGTGAGCAGCAGATGTCCTTTCCATGTTCTGCCGGCAGGAACTTCATGACGGTCCGACTCGACTTCCGCAGTGAGCTGAATCACGCTTTCCCCGCCACGAAACTCTTCGTCGAATCGCGACACACTGAATGGCGGCTCTTCCCCCTCGACAGCAACGCTGATTACCCGCAAGCCCTGCGATGCAAGGTGGTCATAGACCTTCAGAGGAATCTGCTTTGCCGCGTCGGATGACTGCATCAAGACCCGCGGGATTGCCGTCAGCCAGCGACTTTTCTTCCGCATGATTACAGGTACAGAGATGCTTAGCAAACCTGTCCGATCAGAGATATGGAGGACGTCGTTCAGCTGCCCTGACCGAGGAACCTTAGTTCCGTTTGTTGCAACTGAAACTTCGGCGCTGGCCACCGACTGCTGAAATCTTTTCGTATGGACACGCAAAGCGGGACTATCCAACCGGAAAAAGACCTCGTTGCCTGGCATCCGGAGGGCCGGTGCAAGCAGTTCAAGCTGCGACTCAACCGAAGCCGTCGTGTCAACATCGAGGGTAACCATCGACGTGGACAACTGCCAGGCTCGTTCTCTGACTGCACGGATCGTAATGATCTTCTCGGGAGAAGCAGGGGCGTTTGTGCGTAGCTTTACAGCAGCGTGACTCGACAACGCTCCGGAGGGCACAAACCGAATGATGAGCGTTGCTTTTTCTCCCGGAGATACCTCAACTTGACTTAATTCCGCGACGGTGCACCCACAAGTGGAGGTGACGTCTGAGATGCGGAGCAGCGCCGTCCCGGTATTTTCAATTTGTACGGTGCCGGTCACAGCAATAGCCGGCTGAACAGCTCCGAAATCAAGATGTGTAGTGGATAATCTGCAAACGGCCTGTATGGGCGCATTCAAGTAGTTTTCAAACAGCCAACCGCCGGCAAACACCGAGCAGATGAGCGTAAGCCATATCAGGGCGGAGACGTAAAACCGCATGGTAATGTTTCCCGGATTGCGTCGACAGTTCTTTCCGCGATGTCAGCGATTGTGACGCCATCGTAGTGCAACCGCGCCCGTAATCGTCAGCAAGGACAGCCCCGCTGCCGCCCACCACACCCACGAAACATCACTCGGCAAAGCCCTTCGACCCGTAGAAGGCGTTGGGTTTGCAGCTTTCGCAGCAGCGGCCTTTGCCGCCAGCTCGTCCTCATAGCGCTGCAGTTCATCGACGTCTGTGATTCTCCAGCCCGGTTTTGGCTGCAGGGTAAAAACGGCGGGATCAATCGGAGAATTAACGACAAGGGAATCAACGTCGACGACCATCTTTTTCTCGTCGATCAACGAGACACGATCGGCGCCATTCTCGATGTGCACGATTTCTGTGGGAATGCAAACAGAGTGACCGTCCAGCTGCATCACCTTACGTTGAGTGACTGTCATCACAGTGGAAACAGTGTTTGACTCGGGAATAAACCGCTCATAACGAACGGGAAGAAATCCGTCACTGGTATCAAAAAACACCCGATACCACAGTTTGTCCGGCAAACTTTCCTGCGGCGGAAACCGAACGACTTCGACATTTTTTCCCTCCAGCGTTTGCTGCCCGTCGTACACAGCATTCTGAAACCGTTGTTCCCACGTCTTCTCGTTCGTCACAGTCTCCCAGCGAAACGGGTTACCGGATGAACGCAGCCATGAGTAAATCATCGTGAGCGGGAATCCCGAATTGTACCCTGATGATTGGTTGCCAGTTTTAACGACGAACTCCTTGTCATGTTCAACGGCATGCTGGGAGCGTAATCCGTTGAATGCCGACGAGGCGTGGTAGGGAAGGATTGTTTGCACGGGTAGCCCCGGTGGCACCTGGCCAACGCCTCGGTCTTTGCGATCAACACGAAACTTGTCTCCGTCAATTCGAAATCGCGAGTCTGAGGCTGCCACGACACGCGGCGTTGTCGATACGGACATATCAACAGATCGGATCAACTGGGCAGCAAACAGCCCTTGCTCGCGCAGTGCAACCAGGCGATCCGATTGAGCGTTTTCATCAGTCGCAGGCAGGCTGCTGGCGGACAGGACACAGGCCAGCACACAAAGACCAAATCGAAGACGCATTCGAGTAACTCCCTGAACTTCACGGTCGAGAACTGCAACTATATCAAAGACGAGAGGTCGCTTGGGGGCGATAGTGCACCATGGCAGTGCCGTCAGTGCCGGCAAAATTAGAGCGTTTCACATTCCGACGAAACGCAGCCCGTCTCTGCCGCAATACTTCCACATTGCATATTGGATGGGCAATCACACATGCCGTTCACGATCAGAGCCAGTCGGCCACAGTAGAATCCTTCCGGCTGCGGTCGGTAACCAACAACTTCCCCCTCAACCTGACAAGTTGCAATTCCCTTCTTTCCTTCCAACGCGACGCAACAATAACCTGGCACTGGAATTCCCCCAAGCGGCGGCTGACCGCCAGGGGGCGTTCCGTTCTGATCCCAACCGCACGGTGCAGCTACGCCAGAACATAGAGGCGTTTCTTCGGGAAACTTGGCGACAAGTTTACCAGCAAAACAAGCAACGCATAGCGTTACAAGAATTCGTGCGAACCAACTCACTGCATTCATGGTTAAACTCCCTCAATTGGTATGACTTCTGACACGTAAGTAGCAAAGCCGTCTTGCGGGACAGTAGATGAAATACTCTTGCGTGTATTTCCCCATCTGTCAACACGATGATTTGAAAAAAATCTCAGAATGAATAAATCCGATACACGAGTTCAGTTGACGCACAGTATTTATGGATACCCCGAACGCGGAGACTCTCGCGTTGTGAAATGGCTGATCTTCAGCCTAACCCGTCACGATCTGTGCTGGGGTCTTTGGCAGACGGATGTTGATGCTGGTGAGAAATCCGCAGCTGATTTCGTTCGTCTGAAACGCGACATCACGAGCCGCGGTGGTGACGAAGCGGTAGGTAGGCTCGGTTCAGGTGCGGCGTTGGCCTGCCGTGTTTATGCAACAACGGTCGCGCACGCAGCAGGGTGAGAGTGACAACTCGTGGCGGTAAGCGAGCCGTTCCGCCATGTCTTTGGGGCGTCAGTCAGTTGCGGCGCAAGATTGCTCGCACGACCGTTCTGGCTGCAGGCCGTCACTCTTGCGTTCCCCCTTTGTCGCATCCCTGAAAAGGGGACATTCTACTTTTCCGCACATCACGCAGGATTGAGTCAACCAGATCGTGTGATCCGTGACACGGCAATGATGATTTTCAGTGGATCGCGATGTCCGCGACGTGGCATGTAATCGCAATCGCCTGCTAACACGTTGCTGTTCGACGGGGCTGGAAGGCTTGATACGTCATCGCAATCGGCCGCCCCCGCATTGCCACTCACAGGCTGGCGGATTTCATGAGTATTGCAAACGGCCGCAAGGCTGTTCACGGGCCAGGGATCTGTCGCGGAACCGTGGGGCGTCTGTTCGGTACGCATGCGGCCGAAAACCGTTATCATTTCTGGTCCGTGATCTGAATTGAAACAGACTCCGTGCAAAGGAACTCCCATGCTTCGTTCCACAAACCGGCCAGCCTGCAGTGGGCTGGTGACTCGATGGCGTTGTTGGCTGACTGTCGTATTGCTGACGCTCGCAATCGGTCAGCACTCCGTTGGTGCAGACCCGGAGAAGATTGCTGATGCGCCAGGGCGCTGGACAGCAGAACGGGCGAATGCCTGGTCCCGAGAACAGCCGTGGCTGGTGGGTTGCAACTACATGCCCAGTTCGGCCATTAACCAGCTGGAGATGTTTCAGGCGGAGACGTTTGACCCGCAGTTGATAGATCGGGAGTTTGGACTGGCTCAGAGTCTGGGCTTCAATTCCGTGCGTGTGTTTCTGCATGATCTGCTCTGGAAGCAGGATCGCGACGGATTTCTGAAGCGATGTGAACAGGTACTGAGTCTGGCGGAACGTCGCGGCATTCGTGTGATGTTTGTGCTGTTTGACAGTTGCTGGCATCCGATTCCCAGGCTGGGCAAGCAGCCTGCACCACTGCCGTTTACGCACAATTCAGGATGGGTCCAGAGCCCCGGCGTGGAAGTCCTGAAGAATCCGGCCGCGTGGCCGGAACTGAAGGACTATGTGGTCGGCGTCATCAGTCACTTTGCCAATGACAAGCGTGTCGTGGTCTGGGACATCTGGAACGAACCGGACAATTTCGACGGCGGGGCAGCGAAGCGTCCGGGGCTGGAGCCGAAGAACAAACCCGAGTTGGTCAACCAGTTGTTGCCGCAGGTCTTTGCGTGGGCGCGTGAGGCCAACCCGAGTCAGCCGCTGACGTCCGGCGTCTGGCGGGACTCAGAAAATATCGTGACACTGGACGACTGCAAACGCATCCAGCTGGCCAACAGTGACGTGATCAGTTTTCACACTTATGGTGACGTACCATCGCTCGAACGTTGTCTGAAGAATCTGGCGACCTACGGTCGGCCGCTGCTGTGCACGGAATTCATGGCACGACCAAACGGCAGTGTGTTTGAACCACATCTGGGGATCATGCAGAGTCGTCAGTGTGGAGCGTGGTGCTGGGGATTTATCAACGGCAAATCGCAAACGATTTATCCGTGGGATTCATGGACAAAAACCTACAGCGGGCCACCACCGGTCTGGTTCCATGACATTCTGCAGCCGGACGGGACACCGTTTCGTCAGTCGGAAGTTGACTACATTCGTCGGGTGACGGGTGTGAAGTAATCAGGGTGCGTGGCAAGTCGCGGGGAACGCTGCAATGACTGGATTGATCCGATTTTTACCGGCCCTGTTCCTGCTGATCAGTTGTCGGATCAGCATCGCGCAGGTGGCTGCTGAACAGCCAGCGAGTGACACACTGGTTCCGGACCTGTTGTATCGCGACGAAGCTGAGCTGGATGACTACGGCAGGCAGCGGTGTCGGATCGATCTGAGTCTGCCGACTGGTCAACGCGACTTTCCCACGGTCATCTGGTTTCATGGAGGCGGTTTAACGAAAGGGGAACGCAGTCTTCCGCGGGAGCTGCGAGGCCGTGGATTTGCGGTCGCATCAGCGGGATATCGTTTGAGTCCCACAGTGAAGGCGTCTGTCTGTATTGAAGACGCGGCCGCTGCCATTGCATGGGTTATGCGTCATATTGAAGGTTATGGCGGGTCCCCGCGCAAAGTGATTGTGTCGGGACATTCGGCTGGCGGTTACCTGACGCTGATGGTCGGACTGGACAGACGCTGGCTGCAGAAGCACGACCTGAATCCGGATGCCCTTGCCGGCCTTGCCCCGCTCAGCGGACAAGCCGTCACACACTTCACGGTTCGCGCGGAACGTGGCATCGCAGACACGCGACCGATCATCGACGAACTGGCACCGCTGTACCATGTACGGGCTGATGCGCCGCCGCTGCTGCTGGTGACGGGCGATCGGAATCAGGAATTGCTGGGCCGTTACGAAGAGAATGCGTATCTGTGGCGAATGTTTCAGGAAGTGAAACATCCGGATGTGCAGTTGTTTGAGCTGCAGGGGTACAACCATGGCCAGATGGCAGAACCTGCGTTTCCGTTGCTGGAACGCTTTGTGAAGCGGGTCACCGGGCCACAGGACACATCTTCCAGATAGCGATCCGACCGGTCGCACAGACTCGGGCAGAGATCACAATTTTTTCGCGTTACCAGAGAAATCGCACAAATCCGCGGCAGAAGGAATGAGATTTATGATGTCAGGAAAACACGATCGGGTTCGTGGAATTCTGTTGCTTCTGCTGAACTGCTGTGGTCTTCCCGGCAGTGGCCTGCAAGCGGACGACTGGCCTCAGTTCCGTGGCCCGGGAGCATCGGGAATCAGTGATTCCACCAAACCGTTGCCTGTTCATGTCAGCCGGGACGAGGGCGTTGTCTGGAAGACGGCTCTGCCCACTGGCCATTCATCGCCGGCGATTCACGGGGATCGGATCTTCGTCACAGGGGTTGAGGGTCAGGATCTGGTCACGATGGGGCTGGATCGAAGTAGCGGCGCGGTACTCTGGAAAAAGAGCGTTCCGTGGGACACGCTGGAAAAATTTCACACCACGGGAAGTCTGGCGCAGAGCAGTCCGGCAACGGACGGGAATATTGTCATCAGCTTTTTCGGGTCCAGCGGCCTGCATGCATTCGACAGGGATGGCAATCTGCTGTGGAGCCAGCGGATGGGGCCGTTTCGAAATGATTTTGGCGCTGGCAGCTCGCCCATCATTGATGGCGACCGGGTGGTGCTGGTTCAGGATCATGACCTCGATTCATTCATCGCGGTCTTTGATAAACACACCGGCAAAGAACTCTGGCGACGTGATCGGTCCGAGTTCCTGCGGAACTACGCCACACCCGTGATCTGGAATGTCGACGGCAAAAAGCAGATCGTGGTGCTTGCCACACTGCGGATTGTCGCCTACGACCTGGAAACGGGAGATGAAATCTGGAGTGTTGGCGGGGTCTCACGCATCATCAACATGACTCCGGTGATCGGCGAAGACAACACGTTGTATGCCGCCTGCTTTTCGCCGGGAAACGAAGGTGATGATCGAGTCACGCCGCTGACCATTGAAGAACTGTTTGCTGCGGACAGTGATCAGAACGGAACGATTGAAGAGTCAGAGTTTCCGGAGCATCCTTTCAAGGGACGTTTTTCGCAACTTGACCGCAACAAGGACGAGCATCTGACAAAAGCCGAGTATGAAGTCACCAGCCGCCCCCACGCGGAGGGGCGCAATGTGGTGCTGGCGATCCGTCCCGGGGGCACGGGCGACATCACGAAAACGCATGTGCAGTGGGAGCATCTGCGGCAGATCCCTTACTGTCCATCACCGCTGTATTATCGCGGGGCCTTGTTCATGATCAAGAATGGCGGCATCCTGACCGTGCTGAAGGCGAACACCGGCGAAGTCCTGAAACAAAAGCGTCTGCGAGCGACTCAGGATTACTACGCCTCACCCGTGGCCGGTGATGGCAAAGTGTACCTGATGAATGTCAATGGTGAGCTGACAGTGCTGGATGCCGACACCTGGGAAGAGCTGCACACGACGGCGCTGGAGGGCGATGCCCATGCCACACCGGCAATTGCTGACGGGCGATTGTATGTGCGAGTCGGCGAGACCCTGTACTGTTTTGGAAACTGATACAAACTGACACCACAGCCCCCCACCATCGCTCGCCGGTGGGCCGGAGAGCCGGTGGGCGCACGTTTCGGCGGAGCGAAACGCGACTCTCTCCTGGTTCCACACCGTTTCGGCATCCGAGGTTCAGGCCCGCAGACAGAGTCGGCGCAGGATTGCCGTCAGTCCACTGACCCACGCGATCACACTGACCACGGTCAGGGCCTGCATCTGCAGCAATTGTGAGGTGCCATGGATCAGCGATTCCACGGGTTTGCTGTCCCAGTGAAAAATCCCATTGAACGAACCGGCAAAGACTCCGACCAGAAGCAACCCGGAGACGGACGCTCCGATCAGCATGACCGGCAACCGACAAACATCCGCGGAACAGTGATTGCGGCAGAAGGCCCACAGCATCAGTGCCACAGCCGTTCCCAGGGCACCGCAGATCATGGACGTCATGGCATCCAGCAGGAGACAGCCAGCGGCCACCGCGGCCAAGCCGCTGCAGAGCCCGGCCAGCGGAGATTCCTGCTGACTGCGACCGTCGGACAACAGTCTCAGCAGCGAACAGACAAAAAATCCGCCGGTGGCAGCCGCCAGACTATTTAAGAGTATCACAGCGCGCAATTGCGGCTCCGGGACTCGCAGCGAACACATCATGACGGGAAATGTCACCCAGAACAGTCCGATGCACAGAGCCAGCAGATCGCGATGTTTTCCGGGGGTATCTGCGTCGCGTGTCTGCCGGGGCAGGGTCATCGCAGAAAGGCTGAGCATCAGCAGCAGCAGGCTGCCACCGCCGTCGGTCGCATAGCGAATTCCCAGCCAGCCTTCTCCCCAGACCCAGTGCGCGACGGGGACGTAAACCAGCGTTCCCCAGAGCAGACTGAAGCACAGAACACGCCCGGGGGTCACGCCAGCGGCAGCGGCGATGGCACTGACACAGGCGGTCGCGCACAGATACACGGCCAGCTGGAAATAAACGAACGCGCTTAATGGCACGCTGTGGTGGGGACGTCTGGAAGCGAACATGGGAGCGTCTGCATTGCCCTGAGCTTCCAGATTTCGAAACCCGGCGAACTGCAGGTCCCCCACAAATCCACCACGCCCAAAGAAGGCGCGCCGATCCACGATCTGCGCAGCTTCCTGGATCATTTCTTCCAGGGGTTTGGGGGCGGATGCAGGGACATCGGCAGGAGTGGTTCCGGCGGACGGTCCAAAGGCGAGGCTGTGGAGAATCAGAATCCACGCGGCCACATGCAGCGCGGCCCCGGTCAGCCATTGTTCCGCCGTCAGACGGCTCTTCTGAAAGCATAGCCCTCCGGTCAACAGCCCGGCACAGGCCGGAAGGAACATCGCTGTCAGAATCAGCGCAGCGGTCAGCAGCCACAGGACCTGAGCGCCATCGAATTCACTGCCCCACTCCAGAATCATCGGATACTCCCCACTTGCTGACCACTGCCACGACGCAGGACTCGCAGCTCGTTCACACCACCACCCTCAAATCGCTCGAGACACTGCTCAATCGGGCCATCCGGCCATTCCACCACGACCGCTTCCACTTGTTCCGCAGCCCCCAGTCCGAAATGAATCCGTGGATCATGACTGGCGAGGTAGCTGGCTTGTGGAACGCAATAGCCACTGATCTGTCGGTCATCGGCCAGCAGAACATGAACACGGGCCCCGATGGCATCCCGTCCCGCAGCGCCTGTTTCGGTCCGAATCATCAACCAGTTTCCCTGACGTGGCAGATTGTTTCGGTAGCAACGGGCCGGGCCACCGCAGTTCGTCACCAGCAGATCCATGTCGCCGTCATTGTCGATGTCTCCCAGTGTCAGTCCACGACCGGAACGCCGCGCTGCCGTGAAGTCTCCACCAGGCAACGGGGAATCCAGAAAACTGCCGTCAGCCTGCCCGAACATCAGCTTGTTTTCATCCACATAGGCCTTCCAGTACTCCTCCGAATTCTGAATGACCTCCGTCCGCTGCTGAAATTCATCTTCGCCATGAAACGGAAAGCCGGAATGACAGGGAATGACCAGTCCATTCACCACGGGAACATCCAGTTGACCGTCATGGTTGAGATCGACGAGTGCGACGCCCCAGCCGGTGTGTCGCTGCGACGCCATGTCGATTCCGGACCCCGGTGTCTGATCCGTATACAGTCCCTCCGCGTTTCCCTT
>JALQWE010000411.1 GCA_023258825.1 Planctomycetaceae bacterium
CAGCATGCTCTGCTGTTCAAACACCTCGCGATACAAAGCCGCCGAGGACTGCAGCAGTGGATGACAGGCACGCCCCGCTTCCATCATGGCGCTGGAGTTGCAGCGGAGCGCGAACTTCAGGAGCCAGGGGGCGAGTACCGCCAGTTTGGAAGGATTGATGCGCAACGCGGTCTGGCTGCTGAGCATCCCCTTGATGCCCTTCAGAACCTGCCCCGGTCTTGCCAGCGGAATGACGTGGCTGGGACTGACGTAGCCACAGTTTCCGTGGGAACACTGTTTGCCAAAACTCCCCTGATCAATCAATGTCACCTCATGACCAGCCTGGGCGAGATACCATGCCGTGAAACCACCAATCACGCCACCACCAATAATCACCGTATGCTGCAGCCGACTCATTGAAAGAGGTTCCTGTCTGGTGTAATTGATCGAACCGACGGTTGGCTTGGAGTGACTCCGTGTGTGACACCTGCGGTTGCCCGCCGTCTGCGCGTTACTGGACGGTGATTACTGGTTTATGGTCCAGCTCCGTCCGGCATTGGTTGCTCTGTTCCGATAGATCTGCGGAGTCATTGTTCTGAAATCTGCATAGAGTGGAAAGTGTACTCGGTTGTAGCCAACCTGAGGATTCAGCCCACTTCAGATTGCGCGAATTCCCGTGCGGAAGGGGTCGGAGTCCTGCAGAATCAGGCGGGCTTCGCCGGTGACCCACGCGGTGCCGGTGATCGTGGGAATAATGACAGGTCCGGCTGCGTCCGGGATGGTTTCCGAAGCCGGCTGCCAACTTCCCTCAAACACACTGCCCACGATGCTTTCCTGACGCCAGACGGATCCGGCCGGGAATTTGCCGTCTGCCGCGAGGCACGCCAGTTTAGCGCTGGTGCCGGTGCCGCACGGGGAACGGTCGTAGGCCCCGCCGGGACACAGCACGAAGTTTCGACTGTCCGCGTGGCCAGCGGTCCCGGGGCCAAACAATTCGATATGGTCAATCTCACCGCCACCGGCCCCTGTGATCCCGGCGCGTTCCAGGGCGGCCCGAATTTCCAGAGTGAATTCTGTGAGGCCCTTCCAGTCCGACAGCCGGAGATCACGCCCATGGTCATTCACGAGATAGAACCAATTGCCACCCCACGCGATGTCGCCTGTGACCTTGCCATGTCCGGGGACGTCGACGGAAACCGCTTTGCGATAACGCCATGAAGGCACGTTACGCAACGAAACTCGATGGTCATCCAGCAAGGTGGCTTCGACCACTCCAACAGGAGTATCAATCCGCCAGACGCCCGGTGTGATTTTCTGTAGCCAGCGGAGTGTCACCAGCAGGCCGATCGTGCCGTGGCCACACATGTTCAGGTAGCCCGTGTTGTTGAAGAACAAAATGCCGGCATGACAACTACGGTCATGCGGTTCGCACAGCAGCCCTCCGACCAGCACATCGGAACCACGTGGTTCATTGATCACAGCCGCACGGATTTCGTCGAAGTGCTCGCGAAAATGCGACAGTCGCTCGGCAAGGGGACCGTTTCCCAGCGGCGGGCCGTCCGCGACAATAATCCGTGTCGGCTCACCCCCGGTATGCGAATCCACGACTGAGATTGTCTGCATGCACTGGCTCCTGTTGGATCACTTGCGTCGGACCCTGTCCCTGATCAGGTGCAGGTGACAGGCCCCGGGCCAGGAAGATCTGGTCATTTTCTGCGTTAGCCTGCCCAGGCTTGCTGGGTTTTGTCCGAGACTATGGTTTCGGACAAAACGTGTGTCCTTTTGCAGTCAATCTAAAGCAGGGAAGCAGACCGAGCCCCGGGACTTGCGAGTCGATCAGGCAACTGGCTGGATCATACTCTGCGATGCTTGCGGGCGGCAGATCGGGACAGAATGTTGCTGAAGAAAAATCCAGTTGCCGGAACGGCTGCATCGTGAAATCGTTCGTCCTGCAAGTTGCCTGGCCTTTGGTGGAAGGCCGATGAAATTGGAAGTTCCATCCTGGGTGCCGACTGACCGCGAAGCCACCGTGCAGAGCAATAACGACGGGGCAACCACCGCGGACACGCAAATGTGCTGACGGTCCTGTAACAAACAACCCCGGGAAACACATTCAGCCCGGGGCAAGGAGTTGACTTTACGAGGAAAGTCAGCCGCCTGTTACCGGGCTGTCAGATGGAGAACCGCTGATAAAACGTGTCGCGGAAGGAAAACCGCGAGGCCACAACCGCAAGGTGCAGACAGTGATGGGTTGCCAAAGTTCTGCCGGCCGTCAGGGACAATCACCGCAGCAGCAATGAACTGACGGGGCGGAGAGGCGACCGATTACTGAACTTCCAGTTCGGGAGGCTGATTGGCACGTCGAGCACGCATTTCGGCACGACGGCGGTCACGGCGACGGATATCACTGGGCTTTTCGTAGAATTCGCGCTTGCGCATTTCTTTCTTCACGCCGGCATGCTCAACCAACTTACGGAACCGACGCACTGCTTCATTCACACTTTCATTATCTCGCAAACGCAACTTTACCACAAAAACCCTCCTACGGATCTAGTGTACAAATGGACAGATTTTTCGGGAAATCCACTGAAAGTCTATCAAACGCGACGGGAAATGCAAATTCCAGACGGGGTTCAATTGCCATCTGTTGCAAAACCTGTCAGTTTCGGGGGTTAAGAGGGATTCGCGGGGCCTGCTGACCCCCCTGCTGAACCGAATTCCGCAAGCCTGCGGCGGATTTCGAATGTCCCTGACCCGAATCACACAATTATCGGCGGAAACCAGCGATGTCTCGCGAATGCATTTACATCATCGACACATTTTCTCTGATGTTTCAGGTGTTCCATGCGATCCCGGCGATGACAGGCACTCGCGGGCAGCCCACCAACGCTGTCTTTGGATTTACACGGGATATTTACGCGATTCTGGACCGCAAACCGGGGTACCTGGTCTGTGCAATTGATTCTCCGGGGCCCGGAAAACGCGAAGAAATCTTTGACCGGTACAAGGCCAATCGAACTGAGATTCCCGAGGATTTACGGCCCCAGATTCCGCTCATTAAGCAGTTGCTGGAGTGTTTTCGGATTCCGGGGATTGAATGTCCGCAGTGGGAAGCCGATGACGTGATCGCGACGCTGACGAACCAGGCACTGGCGCGGGATCTGGACGTCGTGATTGTGTCGACAGATAAGGATGCGCGGCAACTGCTGGGCCCGCACGTGCAGATGCTGAACTGTCGGCGGAATGAATTTTACAACGAGGCGTCGCTGCAGGAGGACTGGGGAATTCGGCCGGATCAGGTTGTGGATTTTCAGTCGCTGGTGGGAGATTCCGTCGACAATGTCCCGGGGGTTCCGAAGATTGGCCCCAAAACCGCACGAACACTGATTGAGCAATTCGGGACACTGGAGAATATCCTGGCAAATGCCAGTCGTGCCCCGGGAAAAAAAGTTCAGGAGAACCTGACGGAATTTGCGGGGCAGGCGTTGATGAGCCGCGAGCTGGTGCGGTTGCGTCAGGATTTGCCCATCACCATTGATCTGGAGGCCGCGCGGGTCAGTGCTCCGGACTACACGGCGCTGCACCGCTTTTTCGTGGACATGGGATTTCGCCGCTATGCGGCTCAGATCCGCGACCATGTCGGAACCGGGGGGGATGAATCCGGCGGTGAGATGGCTGACTCTGTCGCGGAATCTGCCTCGACAGCGCAAGGCACGCCTGGCGAGCAGGCCTCAGAAGTCGCTCTGCCGATTACCTCTGCAGATCAGTTAAGTCAGGTGCTTGGGGAATTTGACGGAACAAAGTTGGTGGCGTTGGAGCCTCTGCTGACCGGGACGACAGTGCGTGGGCGGCGAATCACCGGTGCCGTGTTTTCAGGCGGATCGCGGATTTATGCGATCGACAGTCAGGCTGTGTCGGCGTCCAGGCTGACGACTCAGTTTCTGCAGTGGTTGGCGGGATATTCCGGTGAAGTGCTGATAGCCAGTGCGAAGGGCTTTTGTCATGCACTGCGGAATGTCGGCGCGGCGCTGCCGCAGCGATTCTTTGATCTGTCCATCGCTGACTACCTGCTGGATGCGGGAGCGCGTGGGCACGAGTTGTCGGATATTGTTGAGCGATACGGGAATT
>JALQWE010000412.1:0-244 GCA_023258825.1 Planctomycetaceae bacterium
CCCCGGCTACGTCGAACAGGAAGTGCAGTTTCGTTTTGATAACGGAGTCTGGAACGGGCATTCACGCAAACGCGGTGTCGAACTGACTGTCGAACACATGACACCGCTGAAGATGAAGAACACCATAAATAACCACTACAACGGGGCGTTTCTGGAACCGTGGGGAGAACGCAGCCAGCGTGGTTATGGAATTGAAGTTCTCGAGCGATTCGCCAGAGAAGTGGCATTTGTGGAACATGGCGGC
>JALQWE010000412.1:254-4096 GCA_023258825.1 Planctomycetaceae bacterium
GGCTGAATCAGATTCGTTCCATGGGCTACGCCGATCTGTCGGCCGACCGCCAGGTTGTTGCCGCCGTTGAGGCCATGGAACGCATTCTGGCAGCACAAGCCTCAGGAGATCCGGATCGCGTCGCCCGGTTCGACGGACAGACGATTCAGCTTTGCTGATGCGTCAAGTCGGAAAAGATCCCCTGCGCATCAAACTCCGCCGGTCAGTACCTGTCCTAAGCCAGCGATCAGGTACTCACGTCAGGAACCCGCTGATGGCGGCAAATCGCGAGCGTCCTTGTTGGGGTCCCGTTCCAGCAGGTAGAAGGCACTGTCTGCCCGCAGGTTAGAAGCCAGCAGACGATCCACGGCATGTCCCCGAATGATCGGACTTTCCTTGACGACACGTAGTCCCAGGCGTTCCATCAGATCACGAAAGTCGCGCATCGACATAAAATGCACATTGGGCGTTTCATACCATTCCCAGGGTAGCGCTTCGGTCACAGGAGTTCGTCCGCGACGGAGGACTTCCAGTCGGACGCGCCAGTGACCAAAATTCGGGACTACCACCAGCCCGCGCCGAGCGACACGCAGCATTTCCATCAACAATCGTCGTGGATTACGAACCTGCTGCAACGTCTGACTCAGCACCGCAAAATCAAAACTGCCGTCCGGAATGTCGCGCAATCCCTCATTGAGATCCGCTTCGATCGCGGGCAGTCCCCGACGAATCACCGACACGATGTTTTCATGCTCGACCTCAATCCCGAGCACGTCGCAGCCCAGTTCCTGTTTCAGACGCTGCATCAGTCGACCATCTCCACAGCCAAGGTCAATCACTCGGCTGCCACGATCAATGTGCCGCATAATCAGTTCATCGGTCAGGCTGACCGATGGATCCGGAATCAGATATCGACTGGATTGAGGCATGGGACTTCTGAAAAGCAAAACCAATGAATCCCGGTGACGCCGGTTCCGTGGAATTTTGTGCGCTCCGTCACTCTACAACGGACACTGATAAATGTGAAGCCGGCCCGCGAAGTTGCCGCTCAGGTTGCCGCCGTCTCGTCGGCAGCCGATCACATTCACACGCCGTGATCAGACACAATGCCATGCCGTCTGACGCCGGTCCCACATCCCAATCGTCTTTGCAGCAGCCAGCACCACCCGATCGAAACTCGTCAGAGCGAAAAAGTGTGGCGCGGGGCAGGGCGGGGATGGCAAAAAATGGCCGCAGGTGCTGACACAGACATCATGCCCGCTTCCCAGACCGTCCGTTGTTCGACGAAGCCACGACTTGATGTCGGACCGCCCCACAAACGCGTCACTCTGATCAGGGATGCGCAAAACAAATTGTGGCCGTGATCACAGCATCAGTTACGACAGACCGGTGAGGTCTGTCGTCTCTGTTCCGGCATGGTCGAAAAAACTACTGAGCTGCGTGTTGGGCCAGCAGTTCGGCGATCTGCACAGCATTGGTGGCCGCTCCCTTGCGGAGATTATCTGACACACACCAGAACGTGATGCAGTTCGGGTTGGAAAGGTCACGCCGAATGCGTCCGACAAACACATCATCGCTGCCGTCACACGTCGATGGCATTGGATACTGCCCATTGGCCGGGTCATCCACCACCGTGATTCCCGGTGTGGCTGCAAACAGGCGACGAGCCTCCTCTACGGTCAACGGCCGCTCCGTCTCTACGTTGATCGTTTCGCTGTGGCAATTTGATACCGGAATCCGGATACAGGTCGGGCACACCTGAATGGAATCGTCCCCCAGAATCTTGCGGGTCTCGTACACCATCTTCAGCTCTTCGCTGGTGTATCCATCCTGCTTGAAACTGCCAATCTGCGGGATGGCGTTGAACGCAATCGGATACCGAAACACCTGGTACTGATAATCCGTACCCGCCAGAGCCGCTTTGGAACCTTCCAGCAGATCGGCTGTTCCCTGAAGGCCAGCTCCACTGGTGGCCTGGTATGTGCTGACAATCACTCGACGAACCCTGGCCGCATCATGCAGCGGTTTCAACGCCAGCACCATCTGGGTCGTGGAACAGTTGGGACTGGCAATGATCCCTTTGGCATTCAGCGCCGCCTGGGGGTTAATTTCCGGAACGACAAGCGCGACATCAGCATGCATCCGCCAGTATCCAGACTCATCAATCACCCGACAACCGGCCTGGACGGCCGAGGGTAAGTACTCGGCGGCCGTCTCATCCGGCGTGCTGGCGATCACCAGGTCAATTCCCTGAAAGCAGCTGTGAGTCAGCTCTTCGACTGTGATGCGTTTGCCGGCAAATTCCACCTGCTGCCCGGCGCTTCGCGCGGAAGCAAAGAAACGAAATGTCCTGGCCGGAAAACGACGCTGCTCCAGAAGCTGCAGGATGATTCGCCCCACGGCACCGGTTGCCCCTACGACGGCCACAGTATTGAACACTGATCAGCTTCCTTCAAAATCAAAGACAGACTCAAAACTAAATCGACAGAACACCGCGAGTTCTACCAACCCCACCAGGATCTGCAGAAACCACCATCCGCCGAAGACGTGCCCATGCAAATTCACACAACGACGAACGTTTGACCGGTGATTTCACGACGTCCCGGCAGAGCACTGCCTAACGAAACGAGGCAGTGACCAGACCCGGTAAAACCAACTCCTGACCACCATTTCTCAGCAATCAGACGGCAAAAACCAGCAGCGGGAATCCGGAAATCCCAACGGCTTCTGGTATAAATCTACTGAAATCCGCACTGATTCCGGCACACGCAACCGGCGGTCGGTGGCGGTAAAATACAGATTCGCGCGAAAATTTCCAAATCCTGCAGACAATTCCACCGCTTTCAGGACTCCCCTGCATCGTGACCACTCCTGAACTCAGTGATTTTCAATGTCAACTGCGCAAATGCCTGCTTCATTTGCGTCAGGCGCCAGAGCCTGCGCTGGCAGATTTGTTCGACCTGACAGCGCAGCGACTGGTGCGGTTCGCCGCCACTCTCACCGGAAATCAGTCCGATGCAGAAGACGCCCTGCAGGGGACCTTCTCCGCAATCGCTCGCCGACCGGGATTGCTGTGTGCCGCAGACGCTCCATGGCCCTACCTGCTGCGGACCGTCCGCAATGAAGCTCTCCGTATTCTGCAGAAACGAAAACGAAACCTGACCAGCGAACACGACAGAACCGCCGGTCAATCCACTGTTGAAGCTCGCCTTGTTCAGGAAGAAACCGCAGACAGTGTTCGCAGAGTCCTGCAGACACTGCCTCAGGAACAGTATCAAGTCGTCATTCTGAAACACTGGGAAGACCTGACCTTCGCCGAAATCGCCGAAGCACTCGGACTCTCTCAAAACACCGTGGCCAGTCGATATCGATATGCCATGGAAAAACTCCAACGCAGCCTTGAACCATTACTTCGATGATCCCCCGACCATACCTCACCAGATTTCAGGCCCCCCCTGAAATTCCTCCTTCCAAACCCAGCCGCCGCAACTCAATCGCAAACGACACCGCGTGTTCTGAAAAAGGTCACAGGATTTCATGAGTCAGCCCTCATTTCGCATCCCGGAACCCTCCACGCCTGAGCTCGAACTTGTGAAGGGTATCGACGAACTTCCAAAGCTGTCGCCCAGTCTCCGCAACCGGGTGCTGAAGGACTGCCGCTTTCAGGTGCGCTACATGCGCCGACTGGACCAACTCCGTGCAGCCGCCATTGTCACACTCTGCATCGCCGCTGTGCTGCTGCTTGCTCGACAACTCCTGTATTGGCTTGACACACCCCGCACACCGCCCACCGCAACCCCCGTAGCTGCCCCCATGCCACCGATCAGCCCGACAATCCCTGCACGCGAACCCGTCATACCCGG
>JALQWE010000413.1 GCA_023258825.1 Planctomycetaceae bacterium
CCCGAAAGAATCGAGCGTCCCGGGTACTCGCGCTGCATTCATCCGACGTCCTGCTGCTTCGTTCTCGCCGTGTTGCGAAAGTCCATGGACGCCAGAGAGCAGTGTCGCTTCCCTGCACGTTGTGTCAAAAAGCAGCGCGGCAAGGTCCCCTCAAAGCTTCCAGCTTTCCTTACCGCGCTGCTGAGTTTTCATCCCCCAGATTGATTCCGGGGCCCGGTGTGTCAGCGAACTGGTCGCCCCCTGCACCGGGAACGCTGAAACATAGGTCTCACACGGACGGCGTCAAAACAAAATTCACTAAATGGGGTAAATAAGTAGACTGCGTGGCCTGTGTTGCGATTCTGGTGGCCAGTAGCAGGGCGTTTAAGTGCGGGAAAAAAACGAGTTTTGTCTTGTTTTATTAAGTTTTTGAGCTGTTCGATGATGGGCCCGCCGTGGTGCAAAAATTTTTCGAGATGGCCCGGAAATTGGTGCCATTCTGCCATTCTGCCCATCTTCTATTCTGGGAGTCTGGCGAATACGGCGTGACCTGTCGGCCATGATTCGCTCGTTGAGATCGGGCGTGGCCACTGAAGCGGTGGATTCTGGTATTGATGTCTTTCGCTGGAATTCAGCCGTAACGATGGGGATCCCCACTGCGTCGGCCCCTGACGCCTGGGTAAGGCCAACGGAAGTGTCGGGAGCCATCTTCCTGGCAGCGGAGTCACAGAGTCAGTGGGACGTCTCTGTCTGTGTTTTCCGTTTAGGCAGTTTGCGTAGTTTTCGTCCGAATCGACGGATTAGTCGTTTGCTGACGTGTGGCTCGCAGGATCCGCATAGTCGGAACGATCGGAACGTGTAGTTTTCAGCGTGGGAATGTCGATGTTTCGCAGGGAAGATTGACAGGGTGTTCTGCGCCAAAGGTGCTGCTCAGAGACTTCGCGATGCGACATGAAACTTCATTAGATCCGTCATTCCAGCAACTGGCTTTGAATCTGCTGGAATTGCAGGGATGTTCGGACGGTCAGTTGCCGGAGTCGATGCCGCTCCCTTGTGTCTCCAGTGTGATGTCCATTGCTCATGACCTGCGGGATCTCCTGTTCCCCGGAGTGCATCGTCCGCGTCCTCTGTCGCCGACAAGTCGTGTGCAGAGTTACGCAGCGCAGCTTTCGTCGATTCACGAGCGACTTGAGAGTGAAATCGGCAGGGCGCTGCAGCATGCCGGTCAAGTAGCCCCTCGTCTGCATTCCGGCTCGACACGAAATGCGATTCATCCGACGGAGCTGACAGCGAGATTTCTGAGTCGATTACCCCAATTGCTGACTCTGCTTTCCTCAGATGTGTCTGCTGCGTTTGAGAAAGATCCGGCGGCGAAAACACGTGATGAAATTGTGCTGTGTTACCCGGGGATCGAGGCGATCACGATTTATCGGATCGCGCATGAGTTACTCACGCTGGGCGTCCCGTATCTTCCCCGAGTGATGACGGAATGGGCGCATCGTGAGACCGGAATCGACATTCATCCCGGAGCACGGATCGGTGGGTCTTTCTTTATTGATCACGGCACCGGAGTTGTGATCGGTGAGACCTGTGAAATTGGCAAAGGAGTGACGCTGTACCAGGGTGTAACCCTGGGAGCGTGGTCGTTCCCTCGCGACGAGGATGGTCACTTGATTCGAGGTGCCAAACGGCATCCGACGCTGGAAGACCACGTCACGGTCTACAGTAATGCCACGATACTGGGAGGCACGACAGTAATCGGTGCCGGATCCCAGATTGGTTCCAGCGTATCACTGAATCGCAGTGTTCCTCCCAACACAATTGTGACAATCGAGCGACCCTCACTGCGATTTCGTGAGGCGGCCTGAGACGCACCGAGCGTTGCATGAGCCCGTTTTATCCTGGCGTGGCTAACTTTCCGGCACGAATGACGCCTCCCTGCAGGACAGCGATGAAGCGGTCGCGTTTTTCAAGCACTGTAATGTCAGCGACAGGATCGCCGTCGACGATCAGCAGGTCTGCCAGTTTTCCCGGCTCAATGGTGCCTATTTCGTGGCTGCGGCCGAGCAGCATTGCACCATTCTTTGTCGCACAGGTCAGGACTTCCAACGGGCTGAATCCCACGTAGTTTACGAAGAAGGACAGTTCCCGTGCGTAGTCCCCGTGCGGGTTCCATGCGAACCCATAGTCTCCTCCCATACCGAGACACCCGCCGGCTTTCATGATCATGCGAGCGCTTTCAGCGCCGCCATCGAGTGTTTCCTGGTGTCCGTCGATGACGTTCTGCGGCATTCCAAACTCCGGTCCTCGCTGGATACTCGCGTATTCAAAGTAGAGCGCGGGAACGCACGGTACGTTTCGCGACAGCATCAGATCGAGACATTCCGAGTCCATGAACGTTCCATGTTCAATGGCATCGTAGCCGGCTTTCAGGGCGTTGCGAATGCCCTCAGTGGCGCGACAGTGCCCGGTCACCTTCAGTCCGTGGTTATGGGCTGTGCTGACAACCGCATGCATTTCCTCAAACGTCATGCAGAGGGTGTGATGATCATTCGTGTCCGGCGCAGCGGCATCTCCGGTGGGATAGGTTTTGACCCATTCGACACCGTCTTTGACCAGCTTACGCACTGCAGCTCGTGCTTCAATTGGACCATTGATCAGCAGAACCAGTCCCTCCATACCGATTTTTCGATAGTCCGGATTCCAGTCCATCAGTCCTGCGACGCCACAGATTTCGCGGCCACTGGCTGACAGACGCGGTCCCGGGCACAGCTCGGCTTCGATGGCCTTTTTCAGCCAGACGTCGATGTTGAACAGACTGCCTCCACTGCGGGCGGAAGTGTAGCCGCATTCGAGGGCCAGTCGGGCGTTGGCTGCTGCCAGCAGTGTCACGTATTCGACCGGATATTTGATATCCAGATCTTCGAGAGCTGCCACATTGAAGTAGGTGGGATGAAAGTGCGCCTCGACAAGTCCCGGCAGAATCGAGCCTCCCCGGGCATCGATCACTCGTGCCCCTTCCGGAATCGGCGGTGCTGCGAATTCGGCCCCTGCCCACGCGATCCGACCGTCACGGACATGCACCGTTGCGGCTGGGATCGGAGCGCCGCCGTTGCCGTCCACGAGTTGACCGTTGCGAATCACCAGAGTACCGGAGAGCGGTCTCATCAAACGAAATCCTCAGCAGGGAAATGGGAGACCAGTCGTCCGCAGAACAATAGTCCCGCGATCCTGACACTCGGTCAACCGGAAGCATAGTCGGCTGCAGTTTTGTCTGGCAAGCGTTGACCGAGCAGCGCCCTTTGTGGCGGATCCGTTTCTTCAGCCGCACAAACTCAGCCGCATCATCAGGGACTATCCGGTGTCAGGGTCTGCAGGTTGATGGAACCACCGGTCGGGACGGTAACGTAGAAGGCTTTCGCCTCCGCTGCAGTCACTGGCAGGGACTCTGTGGGAATTCCGGCAAGTCGCTGTCCGGCAAGAAAATGGGCGCTGTGCAACCCGATCACATCGGCGCGACCCTGACGAACAACGATCGCAGTTCCCTCATCCAGTCCGATTCCCAGCAGTCCGGGGTGCCGATGAATCACGGCCAGCAGGTCTGGTTCGCGCTGCCGTTGCGCGAAGTGCTGGTCGATCGCTGACCCGGGGAGAAATGCAAAACCGCGTTCGTAGCCCTCAGCCATCATCACCGTATTACCAAGTGGATGTCCCCGCACGAGGAACTCTCCCTGAATCGTGGCCCCCGCCGAACTCCCGGCGATCACCCCGCCACGGGATAGTACCTGCTGAAAAGCAGCGACCGCCGGGGTGTTTTCATAGGCATCGACGAAGTTCCACTGGCGACCACCACCGAACCAGATTCCCGTGGCATCTTCCAGAGCTTCAAGAAATTCCGGCGACTGAACTTCCGATTTGCCGCGCTGATTCAGAACGGTCACACGCTGAACTTTCGCATTCTGCAGAAACCCGGGGACGCGCAGGTCTGTCTGGTCGCGTGGTGTCGCTGTCGGCAGCACAACAATTCTGGCCTGCGAACCACCGGCAAGCTCCACGAATCGTTCAGCGACATCCCGCGGCATGATGCCTCCTCCCACGATGATCAGG
>JALQWE010000414.1 GCA_023258825.1 Planctomycetaceae bacterium
GGTGAATGTCACAAACATAAAATCCGGGTTCGTTTTTGCGACCCGGCGATGCAATTCTGAAATGTCCCGAATCAACAGCGGACAGGGCCCGTTGCAGCGAGTAAAGAAAAAACTGGCCAGCCAGCGTTTGCCTTTCAGACTGTCCCGACTAACCGTGCCGCCCATGCATTCAGGGAACTCAAACGCCGGAAGTTCGCGAGTCGGGAAGCCAATCCGCACGGTCTTTGTCGTGGCCTGAACCGGTTCTGCCTGCTCTTCTGACGATGGCTGATCAGCCACACCATTCGGCGATGGTGGCAGGGGTTGCTGACGACGCCACAGCACAAATCCCAGCATCGCGATGGCCGCCATCCACAGCACCGTGCCCAGAATCAGCATCGCGGTGGACATTCCCAACCGTCTGCCCGCCGACCGCAGGGTGGCCGATTTGAGTTGTTCATGCCGCATTGATCGCGACTCCTGTATTTCTGATGAGGCTGATCGTCTGGAACCAGCACCGGGCCGCAAACCGAACACATCCGCTGAGACTTTCGCCTGTCAACAGCCTGTCCCGCCGCTGTATTCTACTCCCTATGTTCGCTCATCCAGAAAGCGATGGGCCAGTTTCCCCGGTTACAGCCGTTGAATCTCTGTTACGGGAATGCCTCAACCCCTGTCGCCAGGGGCGTTCAGGCAGTTTTCGCAGCCTTTTCCGGGGAACACGCCAGAATCCAGCCAATCCGATCTCCGTCGGGGTCAGCCGCTCCATTCGGGTGATGGTGCACCGTTCGGAACCACGGTCCCCCGTCTGAGACGTCGTGGGCGTTCAGCCGGACGTGCGTTCTGTGCGATCGCGGACCAGCGCATCATCAAAGTAGTTAATGCCCATACCCGCATCGATCACCAGGCCCTGCGCGTTGATACCGGACGAACGGGGACTGAGCAAAAATGCGACAGCAGAGGCCACTTCGTCGGTCTGCACGGCCTGTTTCCGCAGCGTCGCCTTTTCCGCAAACAGATAGCTGTCCACATAACCGGGGATACCGGCTGAAGCCGAGGTTTTCAAAAGTCCCGGACACACCGCATTGAAACGCACGCGAGAGAACTGAGAAAAGGATTTGGCGAGGAAACACAGCGACGAGTCCAGGGCGGCTTTGACCGGAGCCATGTAACCATAGTTTTCTGCAGCCATCCGCGTGGTGGAAATGGAAATCGTCACCACACTGCCCGTCTGCGCATCCAGCAAATCCTGAAAGGCCCGGGAAAGCGCCATCAGTGAGTAGCACGAGATGTTCACGGCCTGCAGAAAAGCATCTCTGGGCGTCTGATGAAACGGTAGCCAGCCCCCGGAGTAGTCGGCAAAGGCCACCGAATGCACCAGCCCGTGCAACGTTGAGACCTGCCCACTCACGGCCTGCTGCAATGCGTCAATCTGCTCCTGATGCTCCACATCACAGATAAAGATCGGTGCATCCGGAAACAACTTTCGGACGGATTCGGCACGGCTTTGCGTCCGCACTGACAACAGGATGTTCGCCCCGGCATCCTGCAGCAGCCGCGCTGTGTGCCACGCCACGCTCTTCCGATTCGCCACACCCGTGATCAGAATGTTTTTACCGGCAAGCTGCAGAAAGTCCATCAACGTCACCTGCTACTGACTTCTGAATCAAGAATCCACAGACCTGCGACACCCGCCCATCATTCCCGGAACTCGCCCACATCCCGAAACGCTGGCATCTCGGAACGCCGGCATCCCGAACATTCCAGCGACACGACAACCGTCCTGTCGCGTCCGTGTGCCGCGAGTTCCCTGCCCCGCGGCACCGGCCTGCAACCATCGGCTGCGGTCGCCAAGCCTGGTCAGCGGCTGAGTGGTTTGAAACGTCCTTCCACCGGACGGTCGGCGGCATCGCCAAGCCGTTCCCGACGCTGCTGTTCGTAAATTCGATAATTCCCTTCGCACCAGACGACGGTTCCATCGCCTTCAAAAGAGAGAATGTGCGTGGCAATACGGTCCAGGAACCAGCGATCGTGGCTGACCACCACGGCACACCCACCGAAGGATTCCAATCCCTCTTCCAGTGCTCGCAGTGTATCCACATCAAGGTCATTGGTGGGTTCGTCCAGCAACAGCAGATTGCCACCCGATCGCAGCAGCTTGGCAAAGTGCACGCGGTTACGCTCTCCGCCGGACAGCTGACCAACAAACTTCTGCTGATCCGATCCCTTGAAGTTGAACCGACCACAGTAGGCCCGTGCATGAATTTTCGCGGACCCCACTTCCAGAATGTCGTGGCCTCCCGAAATTTCCTGATACACGGTCTTTGTCCCGTCCAGCGAATCACGGGACTGATCGACGTATGAAATGTCGACCGTTTCGCCGATTTTCAGAGTCCCCGAATCCGGCTGCTCCGCTCCAATCATCATCCGGAACAGAGTCGTTTTGCCGGCGCCGTTGGGCCCGATGATGCCCACAATGCCTCCCGGCGGCAGATCGAAACTGAGATTGCTGAACAGAACGCGATCGCCGAAGGACTTTTTCAGATTGTCCGCTTTGACCACTAACTGACCCAGTTTGCGGGCAATCGGAATCTGAATCTGCGCCGCTTCGTCGCGTGCGTCGTATTCCTGAGCCGCCAGTTCGTTGTAACGCTGCAGGCGTGCCTTGTTCTTGGTGGCCCGCGCCTTGGGTGACATCTTCACCCATTCCAGTTCCCGTTTCAGTTCTTTCTGACGGCGACTTTCACGCCGCTCTTCCAGCTCCAGGCGCTTCTGCTTCTGCTCCAGCCACGACGTGTAGTTGCCCTCGAACGGAATGCCCTTGCCCCGGTCCAGTTCCAGAATCCAGCCGGCCACGTTGTCCAGGAAGTAACGGTCGTGAGTCACGGCCACCACTGTGCCCTTGAACGACCCCAGGAATTGTTCCAGCCACTGAATTGACCGTGCGTCCAGGTGGTTGGTGGGTTCGTCCAGCAGCAACATATCCGGATTGCTCAGCAGCAGCTGACACAAAGCCACTCGCCGTTTTTCTCCCCCGGACAGCACGGCCACCTTCTGATCAGCCGGTGGCAGCAACATGGCATCCGCGGCAATCTCCAGGGTTCGGTCCAGTTCCCAGAGGTTGGCCATGTCGATCTGATCCTGAACGGTGGCCTGCTCGTTCAGTACCTTTTCCATCTCTTCAGGCGACAGGTCTTCGCACAGTTTCATGCTGAGCTCATTGAAGCGGTCCAGCACGCGTCGAGAATCCACCACCGCGTCCTCAATGCATTCCCCGACAGTCTTTTCCGGGTCCAGTCGCGGTTCCTGAGGAAAGTAGCCAATCCGAATGCCCTTCGCAGGGCGTACCGTGCCCATGAAGTCACGGTCTTCCCCCGCCATGATCCGCAACAACGTGCTTTTGCCCGAACCGTTGTTACCCAGCACGCCAATCTTGGCTCCCGGATAAAACGCCAGCCAGATGTCGGACAGAACCTCTTTCTCGTCGTACAGGCGAGTCAGATTTTCGATGGTCATGATGTACTGAGCAGTCATGGATCTTCCTTATGTGTCCGGCCTGCGAATTTGTGGCCTGCAGTCGGTCCGCTGCTTCGAATCCCCTTCGAATCAGGCAGACGAACCGTTAAGTTGCTGTGATCTGTTGTGTTGCTGTTGTCTATCGAAAATGCTCGGTTTGCGAATGCTTACGAGCCATGAGGCAATCGTCAATTCTGCACGACCCTGCGGCCACCAGACGAGCCGCCCCAGCCACCGACAAGCCGTCTGAAACGTTCGCCTGTAATTCGTTCACCTGGCCCGACTGCCCCGACCGATTCTGAGTGGCTAGGCCGTCAATGATGTCCCGGCGTCTGATCATTTCCCAGGCCCTGCAGACTCGCCGACATTCGCTGCAGATTCGACCGTCGCCGCCAGGGCTCCTTTCACAAGCGTCTGCAATAACCCGGCCACGAAAGACCTGGCCAGCGGATACACGTCAGGAGAAGAACTGCCGCGTGGCCCGGCGATGTTCAGGACGCGGATCTTATTTCGGCGAATCCAGTCGGCAACTGAATCCCACTGCTGCTGAAGCGAATTCTCTGCCCCCGCGGAAATTGGCAGACGCCC
>JALQWE010000415.1 GCA_023258825.1 Planctomycetaceae bacterium
CTGCTGCACGTTGTCCGCCTGTTGCTGCAACGGCTCAAAGGGGCCGGACTCCAGATCACTCGCACGGCGTGATTGAGTCTCCGCATGCGAATGCAACACCGTCACCAACTGCTCCTCAGCATCCGGCCGAAGCACAAATGCGTCATTGTGATCCACCCAGATCCCGACCCTGCCCTGCATCATCGCCCTGCTCCCGTCAAAGCATCTCACAGGACCAGCGATGGTTCTTCGAACTGTCCGAAGTCCCCGCCGAATTACGGGCCCGCTCAGCCCCCTGGATGCTGCCTTCAGCTTCCGCAGGTTTCGTGCCAGATCCGAATTCGCACATGTGCATGCAGCCGGCAATTGCCTCACATGGCCTTAATCCGCTCTTATCCACGATTTCCACACCGCGACGATTCATGACGGTGTGCGATTCCGGTCGCGACGTGCTGCCTCGCACAAACCGCACCTGCATAGACCGCAGATCGATCACCAGCGGATTTCTCGACTCGCTGCAGGATCAACCACAGGTCGACTAACGCCGAGCCCAGTACACGCGGTTGTCTTTTTCTACCAGCAATCCTGCTCCACGCAGGGTTTCCGGAACCCGACCACTCCGAGATTCCAGACGCAGCAGGATCGCCGATTCCACATCGCCCACCGCCAACTCGTCCCACGTCTCAAACCCAAAATCGGGTGACGGATCAAAGACCCGCAACGCCCCGGCGCCATCCATGCCCAGACTCACAACGGAATGCCCGGTGTTCTGAACCGACTCGGTGCCCAGCGGACGATATGCCGCACGACCGTGAAACGTCAGCGACAGCACTCCCGGAGCACGCCCCGCACCAGCCAGCTCTTCCCCGGAAAGTCGCTCCACCACCACCGTCCACTCCGTTCCCGCCGTCTTCAGCATCAGCCCCCGATAAACCCCCATCCAGTGAGTCCCTTCGCGGGTCAGGCACAGCTCCGTCAACTCCTTCTCGGTCGCATCAATACCATGCAGCCGCAACAGACTGGCCGCACATGCTGCAGAACACGTCAGATCCGTCGTCTGAAACTCCAGAATCCGCTCAAACTCCACATTCATGCAACGCGGCGATTCGCCAATCAACGGACTCATCAGCGAATACACACTCAAGCCCATCAGGCCCGCTGAAAAAACCACTCGACGCCACGCAGGTATCCCCACTGTCGAACTGCAAACCCCGGCAAACCACGAAGCCACCACCGGCAACCAGTTCCCCAGAATGATCACGCCCGAATACGGCAGCAACTTCACAAGGATCGGAGCATCCCACAGACACGTCAGATAAACGCCCATCACCACCGTCATCAACAACGTCACCCACCGCGCCGCTCTGACCCGCCCACCGCCCTGCAGTCGCCAACCCGTCACCCACGCCAGCAAACACAAGGTTCCCATGATCCCAAGGCTGAGCTGCAGATCTGTCATGGTCTTCCCCGCTCGAGGTGACATCAGCACTGACAATCGTTCCGGCAGGTTTTCAATCCAGGGATTTCGTGCACCAGCATCCGGAAACGTTCATTGTGTTCAGATTCTGTGAATTCCGTCCGGGTGGCTCAATAGCATTTCTTCCCAAACTCCCCCTAATTAACAATTCGCCTGGCCACTCCCACGCTCCCAGGCAGGCCCCCTCGCAACCATTCGCCATTATTCGCCGGTTTTCACCGCAGGTGGCCACGCAAAAAGCTTGTCAGAACGCAGCCACGGAATCCCCGCCTGACCGCATTGGCCAGCTCCATCCCACACTCTGAATGCACGCTGCGACAACTCAAGCCGTCTTTCACGCGTCAAATCCGCGATGCACCGACCCCGCAATGGCGAAACCATCCGTATCCAACGGTTCACATGCCACTTCCGCCCGATTGCGGTTGGCTATTCAATCGCTGCGTCTGTCACCGGAAAAACTCTGGATCGCGCGTTCCATCAAGACAATTCACCAGTCTCCGCCGGTCTCAAACCATTCTGCCATCCCACACCGGCCCCATGGCCACATGAACAAATGTGGCACAGGCCGACAGCACATCACACAACCCGCAGCCCCAGAGCCGCTGCGGTGTCCTACCCACTGCGTCCGTTATCGTTCACGCAGTGCTGTGATGATGTTCAAACGTACTGCACGCACCGCCGGCAGCAGCCCACCCAGCAATCCCATCACCAGCGCCAACAATACACCCTGCGCCAGCACCCGGGGGCCAAACCGGAAGGAAAACGTGATCTCGCTGAAGTTGTTAACCGTGCCCGTGGACAACCCGTTGAAAGGCAGCGTCGCCAGACACCCCAGCAGGCCACCCAGCAAACACAACACCACCGCCTCAAACAGAAACGAGGTCAGAATGGCGGTCCGCGGAAACCCCAGCGCACGCAACGTGCCGATTTCCCGAGCCCGACTGGCGACGGCCGCATACATCGTGTTCGCAGCCGCAAACATGGCGCCAAAAATCAGGAACCCCGCAATGATGTAGCCAATGTACTGAATCGCATTCGACTGATTCATCTGGTCTTCAAAGTAACGCGTCTCACGCACCGCATTCAACTGAAAACGCTTGTCCTCCGCCAGGCGTTGCACCAACGCGTCACGCTGCTCAGGAGACTCAGCCCGCAGACACACGGAACTCACCGCGCCAGGTGTCTTTCGAGCCAGACTCAGATCCCGCAGGTCCGTCCAGACCTCGGACTCCGCCGCACTTCCCGCCGCTTCAAAATATCCCACGATCTCGAAAAACCTGCGGTTCACTTCCAGCTTTTCACCAATCGCCAGATTCTCAAATCGAGCTGCCATGCTGCGACTGGTAATGGCTTCAAACTTCCCCGGCTCGACGTCGCGCCCCTGCACCACACGAAAATCCGGACGCAGCGTCCGCCCCACATCCTCCAGACCACGCACAATCAGGTTCACTGTCCCGCCATTGTTACGTCGAGGCTTTGTCAGAATCGTTACAAACTCCACCGAACACTGCGGCTGACCATTTGCATCCCGCGCAATCCCAGGCAGCGACGCCACATCCCGCGCCACCTTCTGCTCAAGTCCACTGCTGATCTCGTCCGTCGACCCCTTCCGCAACACAATCAAATCCAGCTCGTGTCCCGTGACCCGCAGCGCGTACTGCAATCCATCCGTCAAGCCAAAGCACAGCACCGAGGCCCACACAACCAGCCCAGTACCGATCACAGTCCGCAACGTCGTTAACCATCGCACCCGAAGGTTTCGCAGATTGTATCTGGCCGGAATCATGTCTCTCGCCCGCCTGCTCTGTCGTCAAACTGCCTCACTGTGACACTCACACCACCCGGCCCCGAAAACCCGGCAGGTCACAGCACCACTCACCAAACAGCACACCGCTCAGGCTATTCGCCGCAACCCGTTCACAACCGACATCTGCGCTGCCCGGATCGCCGGAAAGAATCCACTGCACACTCCCAGAAACACTGCCGTGATCAACCCATAACTGACCCACGGCCCCAGCATCTCCAGTACAGTGAACGGGAAAAACTGCGGCAACAGGCGGTTCATGCCTTCCAGAAACAAACAGCCCATTGCAACACCCAGAAAACCTCCAAGCATCGCAATCAGACACGCTTCCCCCAGCACCATCACCAGAATCCGACCCCGCGAAAATCCAATCGCTTTCAACACAGCGATCTCCGTCACCCGCTCACGCATGGCCATCGACATCGAATTGGCGGTGACCAGGGCCAGCGAAAACACTACCGCAATTCCAATGTTCCGAATCAACACCTGCACGTTGCCCAGCATATCGATAAACATCTGCGCAAAAGCCGCTTCTGTCTGGCTGCGAGTCGGTGTGTCGGAACTGCCAAAACGCTCATCCACACTGCGAATCACTTCCGGAATGTCCTGCGGCGTCTGGACCCGGGCAAAGATGGTCCCGGCGTTGTCCAGCACCGCAAAGTTCTTCTGCTTCAACCCCTCATTCAGGTAGTCCCAGTGAAAATAAACCGAATCCGTGTTCTTCGGTGAATCAAAAATCCCGCTGATCTCCAGATCAAGGTCAAACGGGTAAATGTTGCCCTTCAAGGGAATCCGGTCCCCCACCTTCCAGCCCCGACGCT
>JALQWE010000416.1 GCA_023258825.1 Planctomycetaceae bacterium
GCGCGCCGCGGGACTGGACTTTGACGCCGACGCAGTGATTGGCGTCAACACCAGCTCGCAGGACGTGACGATCGTTTCGGAAACGAATCCCAATGCCGCGCCGATTGTGATTCCGGCAAAAAGTTCGTTTTTCCGCTATGGCGGCGTGGTTGGCGTGCGAGTTCCGCAGACATCCATCGAACTGTTTCGGATGCAGGGGCTGCTGCTGATTGAAATCGGTCCACAGGGACTGGGGATCTTTGCCGATGCGAGCATCATTATTGATGCGGCTGCAGGGCTGGTTTCTGCCAGCGCCACCGGGGCATTCTTTGTGACGATGGACGGAGTTGCTGCTGAGATCGATCTGGCGATCAGTCCCCTCAGCGACACATTCTCCAGTGTCTTCGACTTCAATGCCGAAGCGACTCTGGTGTTCAACACCACTGGCGTGGATCTGGGGATCAATATCGCGGACCGCTTCATGCCGTATCTCAGTCCGCGGGCGAAGTCGCGTCTGCAGTCTCCCGGAAATGGGCTGCCCGCGACATACTACGTCGTGCCCGGCCGCGCTCCGCTGCTGAACGGCCAACAGGCCGCTCCGGGCGCCTACATCGTGTTTACGATGGAAGGCAGCCTGACGCTGGTGGACGTGTTCGAGATGACCGGATCGTTCCAGATGGCCTTTGCCAACAGCGTCTTTGAAGTGAAGTTCGATGCGCAGATGCGGCTGGATCCGATTGGTCAGGTCGACGCCAGCGGCATACTGAATGTCTCTATGGACGGCGTTTACGGTGCACTGCAGTTGGGAGGCCAATTCAAGCTGGGGCCCGTGGAAATCTTCGGGGCCATGCAGCTGGAGCTGAACACGACAGGCGGCGACCGAGCCATTGAGCGTGTGCAGTATGACTACAATAGTCGCACTGTCAGTCCCACCCGAATTCAGGTCACTCTTCCAGCGGAATCACAGCGAATTTTTGTTGGCGGCTACATGCAGCTGCTGGGGTTCACAATGGAAGGCTCCTTCGAGCTCATCAACAACCCGGATGTGATTCAGGTGTCATTCGATGCAAAGTTCCGCGCGTTTGATTCGCTGTTTCTGGGGGTCAATGGAGTTGGAAGAATAGTGAAGGGAAATTCGCCGGGAATTGTGATCGATCTTGGGGCAACGCTTCGCGGCGGGGTATTTGGTGTCGACGGTGTCTTCGACGTTGAAGCTGACTTTCACCTGCGCATGAATACTCGCGGCGGCAGCGGTACAGACAGTTTCGATCAGGGCATCCAGCGCGGTTATTCACGCGTCAGTTTCAGCGGAAAAATGAAACTGCTGAACGCGATTGATATCCAGAGCAGCGGATATATTGAAAGTTACCTCGGCATCTTCCGCGCAGAGGTCAATGGCTATGCACAGATTCTTGGGCAAAGTATTTACGGAAGTGGTTTTTTCAGTTCCGAGGGCGAGTTCCGCGTGGCTTTTGGCGGCGCCATCCAGATCGGACCACCAGGATTTGGTGTCTCAGGTTCCACAAGCTTTGAAATCAACCGTGTGGACGGAAATGGTACAGAGGCTTTTGGGGACGGAAATTACCGAGTCAACGTGTATGGCCACGTTGAGGGCTCGGTGCAACTGTTCGGAGTCACGCTTGCCAGTGCCTACCTGGGTTTTGGCGTTGATGGTTCCACTGGACGCGTCTACATCACACCAAAAGTGAAGATTCTGTTTGTTGAAGTCAGCACAACATTCAATCTGTTCTATATCCGGACTCCTCCTCCGGTGTATCTGGCGGGCAATGTGGATGATTCCGGTCCAGCAGTGTGGAGGTACGGCGAACTGCACCTGAACGTGGGATCGCGGGGGGCGTATAGAAATGAGTCCAACGACGAAATCAACGAAGGCTACGTCATCTCACGACTTGGTGATGACCCCGACTATCCCGGCGAAATCCTGCAGATTCAGGCGTTCGGGCGCAGGCAAAACTATCGAGGTGTCACATCCATTGTCGCCGATGCGGGATCCGGGTACGACTTTATCCAGATCAATCCGGAAGTTCGCGCTCCTGTGATTCTCCGAGGTGGCGCCAACGCAGACACGCTGAAAACTTCTGGCATGGGTAACGCCGTGATTGACGGGGGACCGGGAAACGATGCTTTGCAGGGAGGATTCGGCGAGAATCTGTTCGTCTTTGCCGACGGTTTTGGCCGCGATGAAATGACTACTCCCGAGATTCCCGACTATGCCTTCGTGAATCACTTCGACTTTTCTGCTGTTAACGAAGACCTGTACATGACTGCCAGCGCGGACGGCTTCAAGGCTGCCCCCAGTGGCTATAATGACCGAGTGATCGGCACCGCAATGCTTGGACAGCGGAATGTCACCCTGATCCCTCTGGACCACGACTCCGTCTACGGTGTACTCCCCGGGCATGGTCTGCACGCTGGCGAACACGTCGTACTCTCTGCACCAAACCTGCCTGCATACAACGGGGAATTTGTCGTCACGGACGCAACAGAATCCACCTTCACGTTCGATGCTTTCAATTTTGCACAGGTCCCACCGACAGGAGTGGCAACGAATCGCGGTACGGTCTTCCACGATGGTGCCGGTACAGCGTATCTGCGCAGTTACTTTTCAGCATGGGAGCCCGGATATCAGATTGCGATCGAGAGTTCCGCTGCCGGTTACAACGGTGTCTTCGAGATCGACAAAGTCAGCGACACTCTTTACACGTTTGCAGTTAACTTTGATGACGTTCGCACGGCCGTGGACACCAGCATTCTCCCCGATTCGATTGTGCTTGGGGGCGGTGACGATGTCATTGAGTTGCCGGGCGATCTGGACTACCAGGTAAGACTGACAAGTCCCGGTGGCGTCGATTTCCTGAAAATCAGGGGTGGTCTTGCCTCGTCGCTGTTTCTGAACCCCGGCGATTTCACAAATGGAATGCTTCATGTCCAGTACACAGGCTTCAGTGGTCTGACACTCATCGATCCAGGGCAAATCGTCTCGCTTTATGGCGTTGATGAGCTTTCACCGGTCTTCCTGCCTGGTCTGAGGCTGGGAATTGTCACGCAAAGCCTGCAATTGCCGGTCGCTGTCAGCGTGGATGGGCTCGAAATTCATGTGCGGGACAGCCTGGATGTCGCACACGCACTGCAGACGCTCGATCTCAGCCTCTCCGTGCTTGGTGATGACCAGCAGCTGGTCCTGCATAATCCTCTTGCAGCACAGCAAGCAATTCGCCTTGCAGTCCCTGACGGCCGAATCGTCTTTACAGACGCCCCGCAGATCAGTTCCGCAGACGCGGCAATCAGAGCACGAATCATCGACGTTCCCCAGTCGCTACTCGAATTGTCCGTGGACAGACTGCAGCTGATCACGCGGAAAGATGATGGAACCCGACTGGCAATCACTAACGATCGCGACCTCACACTACAGCCACTGCCTGTCGACACGTCGCTGGTCGCCCTTGATGCCAGCCTGCCTGCTGTCTTTCAGGGCATTACCTGGATCTCTAATGTTGCGTCTGACTGGACCGAACAGGTGTTTGACGGTGCACTCAATCCGTACGCCGTTGTCGCGGATGAGCTGCTTTCGATCCAGCTGCCCGCACGTTCCGACGATGGCGAGGAATACACGCTGACCGTTGACGGCGCACTACGTTCTTACCACAGCGATCTGCGTCTGACCGCCGACGAACTGGACTTCCTCGGTGGTTCTGCGTCCATTCAGGCCACCGGCCACCTGAAACTCGAAGCCGCTTCCAGCGTCTGGACCTACCGACTCGGCACCAGTGCAGAAACCGGCGGGGGTGGCACCGTCGATCCGGCCCTGGCTCCGCAGATGCTGGATCTGTCCACTCGCGATCTTGCGGCACTGGCAGATGGATTCACAGACATCACCATCGGCCGCGGCGGAGCAGGCAATGTGATGCGTCTGGGCGATTCATTCAACATGACGGTGGTCAAGGCCACCGGCGAATCGCGTGTCGTTGATGCCACCCTGAAGGATGATCTGCAGCTGCTGGCAGACCACTTCATCGTGGAAGGCGACTTCCATGTTCCGCTTGACAGCCTGACAC
>JALQWE010000417.1 GCA_023258825.1 Planctomycetaceae bacterium
ATTCGCGAGACTTCGACGGCAGGCGATCGCGTTCTTTCAGCAGAGGCCGAAGCAGCCGTCGAGTTGGCGCTGTCGCGTCGTCTGGAACGACTGGAAGCAATCGGCGGGGCAGCGCGTCCGCGTGTGTGAGGGTCGTGAGCCGCCGCGCTGGGGCTTGCGCTTTAGCTGACTCCGCTATGCGAAGTGTCCAAAGTGCCAGAGTGGGGCTCGCCTGATGGGGCCCACTTCGCGGTGGAAATAACGGATCCCCGGGAATGGGCTCATCCCATGAGTCCGAATATTCCGATCATAACGGCAGAACGGAATTTGCGACGGCTGATTTCCAGGGGGGAAAGCGGATGAGTCGCAGTTCGGGGTTCAGAGCGATTGGCTGCGAAATCAGTGCCATTTTGTGCGCCGACGGCGTGCAGAAGCGGTCTGAATATGCGCATGATGGGCCACCCTCGGGGCGGTCGACATGGGCAGGTCGGTCGAACTGCGCCCGGACGAGGGCCGGCACGGATTGCCTCCGATGACGCCGCCGTTTCGCTGTGTGTCGCATTCGACGAGGGCATCATGCAGAACGGTACGAGGCTTTCCAGCGAGCTGGACGACTTGTCTTGCCGCCGTTGCCTGCCCGTCCGTCGGGTCATTACCCGGATGCTGCCGGGGTTGCTGACGATCGTCTTCAGCGTGAGTTCGCTGTTCAGTGCAGTTGTTCGAGCTGATCAACTGGAAGAGTTGGCGAAGAAGGCGGGGATGGAGATTCTGCGCCCCGGGGATTCCGCCGCAGGGACGCAGAAGGCTTCGGCAACGTCCATTCCTCTGAATCGATTGACCCCGGAGCAGCGTAAGCGGGCGACCGAGGTCATTCAGAACTGCAATCAGTTTCGACGACTGCCCTCACTGCGGTACACGATTGACGAGCCCATTTATCGGTACCTTCTGGAACATCCCGATGTGGCTGTCAGTACGTGGCGCGTCATGGGGATTTCTCAGTTTGAAATGTGGCAGACCGGCCCGCTGGAATACGAAGCGGCGGCGGTGGATGGTTCTGAAGGTCTGGCAGATATTCTCTACCGGGACGCTGGTCAGACGCTGTTTATCTGTGAAGGCAGTTACCATCATGTTCTGCTGCCGCGTCCGCTGCAGGCAGCGGCATTGATCTGGTTCCGTGCGGAGTACACGCCGCATGAAAGCGGCACGCACATTGTGACACAGCATGCCGATGTGTTTGTGCATTTCCCTTCTGCCGGGGTGGCCGGGCTGGCAAAGGTACTGACTCCAGTGACCAATGGTCTGATGGATCGAAACATCTTTGAGGTGTCGCTGTATGCCAGTCTGATGTCACGCGGAGTGCGTGATGAGCCGGAGTGGATCGTCGATCTGGCTGAGGACATGGAAGGCGTTCTGCCGCAGCGAAAGGGCGAACTGATCGCGGTCGCTCGTCAACCGCGACAGACAGAGCGTCCGCCGTCCTCGCGTGCCGTGTCCGGAGCATCGCTGGACCGGCGACTGCTGCAATCCCCTGAACTGCTGTTTATGGACCCACCGCGGCCGGGGTCCACGATGCGTGTGGATCCGCAAACCGGAATGCCCGTCATTACGGTCTCTGATGGAACCGGCGCGCCTGTTCCTGTGACCGGAGCACAGTCAACTCGTACCGTTTCCGATCGCTCTGCAGATGCGACGCGGGAACCTCGCAAGCTGCCGCGACTTCGGAGTGCGTCCGGAAGGGATCAGGTTCCGGAAGATCCGAAAGCGTCGGCTGAAAATCTGCCACCAGTGAAACCCGCAGTGCCCCCGACTGGACCGACCGCAACCGGTCCGGTCGGGCGCGGCACATCGTCGCTGCCACTGCTGAATCCCTGAGCGATCCACGGCAGAGTGATTGCTGTGAGTGTGATGCCGCGGGCTTGCAGAAGCGCGGGCCGATCTGACTGCCGGCTGAGCGACGTTCCGGTGATGCATCCAGTACGCAAACCGGCATTTGCTGCCGATCCTCAAACGCGGCTGCCGTTTTTTTTCGATGCAATCGCGGGTGTCGGTGGAGTGCTGTTGAGCCGTTTGTTCCGGAACCGTTATCGTGGACGTGTTCGCAGGTGCGAGACACGTGGAGTGGCCACGTTCGCTGCGGGTCCATTCCGGCCATCGCTGGTCAGGCTGTGATGATTGATGCATCGCCGATGGGCGAATTGACATTGAATCCAGTGGCTGGCGGCAGAGGCTGACGAGGGAGTCGGGGTTTCATGAGAGCGCTTGTTTGTCTGCTGATCCTGCTGCCGTTCGTCACACCGGAACTCTGTTACGCCCAGGGAGCTGGCTCGGCTGCGGAGTCGTATGTCGCTCAGGGGTTCCGGATCTCAACTCAGATTTACGACATCTCACGAATGCCTGCTGCCGGAGATGGGCAGGTCATCAGCAGCAGTCTGACGTTGTGCCACAACGGTCGGGTTTATGACTATGTGTCGATGGCCGATGAACTGGTGATTTATGATCCCGTCGAGCATCAGTTTCTGGTGCTGAATCAATCACGGGGCCTGTCCACGGTGATCACCTTCGATGAGATTCGTCATCACATGGAGACGCGTATCCGCAGGACGGAAGAATACCTGCAGGAGATGGCGGAGTCGGGTGATCCGAAGGCCGCTGCAGAGGCTGCGTCGATTCGATTCCAGTTGCAACCGGAGTTCCGTGAGACGTTTGACCCGATGAAGGGGACTCTGATTCTGACGTCCTCGGAAATGACCTATCGAGTGGAAACCCGGAAGTGGCCGGATGCTGTGCAGGTGGACCGTTATCTGACCTATCGAGACTGGGCTGCGAAGCTCAATTCGGTGCTGCATCCGGAGAATCTGTTTCCGGAGCCGCGATTGGCGGTGAATGAAGCGCTGCGTCGCCAGAAGCAGCGGATGCCAGTGACCGTGGAACTGGATCGACGTCCGAATGCCTCGAGTCGTCTGCGAGCGGAGCATCAGATTACCGTGGGCCTGGCCGATGACGATCGCACACGAATCGCACGCTGGGAAGAGTTGCAGAAGTCGGGCAAACTGGAGAAGGTGCCACTGCGACGATATCAGCAGGCCAACCTGATCTCAAAATCCCGTTAGTCACGAATCGATATCCTGTCGCTGCAGGATGTGTGGCTGCGCTCCGCTGCCGGGCTGCGGTACAGAGAGTCCAGTTGCCGGCACGTCAGCTGAGAAGACGTTGCTGAACGTGGCCGAGGTGCGTTTTGGAATGCGCTGCAGGGTTGGGACGACGTGCCTGGTAGCTTCCTGATGAAACGTTCCCGCCGTAATTCCCAGCTGCGGTGGACACCATGCCTTGCTTGTCCTGCGCAGGCGATAAGCAGTCGCGCAGGAGCTATCGCGCAGGAGCTGTCGTCGGTTCCGGATTTCCTGCCCATAACGAGAATCTGCCTGACCGTTAAAGCCGCCGCAGAGTTCCCTGGTTCTGCTGTTTTGCTGGATTTCTGATTCTGCGCCGTGCCCGGGAGAATGCCTTCCGCGCGTGACAACTGTAGCGAAGATTGCGTTCACGAAGTCTGATCCGCCGATGACTCTGGCAACGCAACTGCGATGCGCACGGATCGCAGCAGTTGCAGAGGATTTCGCAGATATCCACGGCGGGGTTGAGCGATGGTGAAGGTAGCATTGGCGCAGGAGGCAGGGGAAGAACCGCAGCAGCAACGACCGCGACGACGGCGTCGGCCGCTACTGCGTCTGACGATGCTGTTGCTGCTGGTGATTGCAGCGGCGCCGAGTGCCCTGACGTACAGTGGGCAGGCGCAGACTCTGCTGTCGCGCTGGAAGCCGGAGTTAGGCGCGGCGATCTCCTTCCAGTCTCTGCAGTTGCACTGGTGGGCTCCGATAGAAATACGTTCCCTGAAGGTGCTGGATCTGAGCACTGCTGAGGGTGATGCAACGACGGATCGCGTGGCGGAACCGGTCTTGTTTCAGGCGGATGTGGTGGCGACCGCGCAGCCGCTCTGGAAACTTGTGCTGGAGCGTGTCCGCGAAGTGCGGATCCGATTGTCCGCCCCGGTTGCACATCTGGCAACGCGAGGCGAGACC
>JALQWE010000418.1 GCA_023258825.1 Planctomycetaceae bacterium
AAACGCTGGACGCACCAGGCCAACGCTGCGAACAACGTACCTGACCTCGGCCTACGGGGCTGTGTCATTCATCCGCCGCTCTGACGCCTCCAGCGCCGCTGCCAGAAAAAACGATTTCCCCCGGCATCGATTCTCAAAGATGATAGAAATCCCCCATGGCCGTCTCAAGCATCAATCTCGTACTGAAACAGGTCTTTGAAGAAACTTAAAGGGTCGGACGGACCTCCTTACCGGATCCCTCGTGTCTTACCGGGGTGATGCCTTGTCGGGCTCGTATTCGCACGTCCATTCGTTCGTTGCTGCTGGCCGGATGGATAGATTTTCGCCGCGTGGTCGTTAGCATCTCACCGACATTAGTAAGCGAGGGATGCAAAATCAGAATGGGACACGACGAAATCGCACATGAAAGTCGTCAGGAATTTGTGTCGAGGATGATCGACCAGTTGGCGCTCATTCGTGCGCGGGCGTTTCCGAGGATGCTCCCGGCTGTGCTTGCGGGGATCGGAAAGCACCTCGGGGTTAGTGCCGTTCATTTCTATATCGTTCGGGGGGATGCTGAGGACTCGGCGATGTTTTCGCTGGTGGCCCAATGGTCCGCAGATGGACAGTCGGAGGTGCCGGCGGACCTGCGGATGAATCTGAAGCATGAAGCGGTGCGAACCTTCGTCGGGCCCGACCTTGTGAGCGCCATTCTGCACGGCGCACCCGTGTTCACAAGTGTTGGGGCCGGGACTTATGCCTGTTCCCGGTTGCTGTCCGCTGTACTCAGAGATCTCGAGTTATCCGGATACGACTTGATTCCGGTGTTGCTTCACCGGCGAATCCGTGGAATGATCGGACTGGCCCACAACAACGGCGGAGCATACCTCCAGTCGGACGATCGAGGTTTTGCACGGCTCATAGGAAGACTCATCACAACGGCGTGGATAGCGGCCCGCAAAGAAGTGCGACGCCGTAGTTGGCACCGCCAGTGGAAGAGCGTCGCTGATGGCGCCTGTGATTTTGCCATCGAGGTCAGTGAATGTCTGATGATCACTGAGGTCACAGTTTTTCGCTGGAAAAGACCGTCGGCGGAGCGAGGCATGTTGCTTCAGGACTTTGTCAGTAATCCATCCCCGGATCACCTGTTAATGGAAATTCGCACGGCTGTCGAATCCGGCGTCCCCGGGCTCACCGAGTTTCGTTCGACCGGCCGTAATGGGCTCGAGACATCTTATGCGGTGCGAATAGAACCGGGACACAGGCACACACGGGGGTATGCAAACCTGTACCTGACCAGCAATGACCGGGAGCGACAGTATTCCGAAGAGATCACCGATCTGCGCACGCAACTGGAACGTTCTGCTCGCCTGGGAATGCTGGGAAATGTTGCGACAGAGTTCGCCCATCAGCTCGCCCAACCGCTGCAGGCCGTCTCCAATCTCGTCTTTACCGTTCGAAATCGCATTACCGGCAGTGATTCGATGGCGGACAAGCAGCGGGTGTCACTGCAGCAGATCGAAGACTGCCTTGAACACGCGTCAGACATTATCACGGGGGTACGCAATTTTCTTCGCAACAAGAGCTATCAACTGGTTCCCGTGAACCTGGTGGAACTGCTGGCGAAGGCTGTCAATCTGACGCAGCATCAGGCAGAGACCGCTGGAATCAAACTGCAACTGAAAACAGATGTGGAACGGCCTCAGGGCGTGGAGGTGCTGGCTGATTCTCTGCAGACCCTGCACGTACTGCTGAATCTGATTATTAACGCTATCGAAGCCGTTTCGCGACAGCCCCCTGAGAGTCCACGAATCCGATTGTCCTGTGCAGTCTCCAGCGATGGTCAATTTGCACTGATTCGGGTTCATGACAACGGGCCCGGGGTTCCCCCTGAGCTCATCGACCAGGTGTTTGAACGATTCTTCACGACTCGTGAAGACGGGTTCGGAGTGGGACTTGCGCTGTGCCGTGACATCATCGAACGGCAGCACGGAACGATTCGTGTGACGAACAATCATGAAGGCGGATGTTCGGTCACTGTGTCGCTGCCGGTCATTCGCAGCAGAGTGTCCGGCGGCTGATATTGCTCAGTTGCCGTGGCAAAATGGTTGCTATGGTTGCTGGGGACTGTCGGTTGATGTTCGCGGCGTAGCGATCGGAGCCGGATTCTGCGATGATCGGCGCCGTGGAAGTTCAGAGATTCCTCTGGTCCGGTTTGATGTGAATTGAAAGTGGTATGAGTATTATCGGGAGCGGTGAAGCGGCAGCCCTGATGGCGGCGGCTCTGTGGGCCTGTTCAAGCCTATTCTATGCACGCGCGAAACTGACCGCCTGGCAATTGAATTTCGGCAAGAATGTCGTGGCCTCCGTCCTTCTGGTGGCACACTTACTGATCTGGACAAAACTGACTGGCTCAGAGTTTCTTCAGGCGGATGTCTGGAAACTGATTTATCTCTCGCTCAGCAGTCTGACGGGAATTGTGATTGGCGACACCTTTTATTTTCGCAGTCTGCAGATTCTGGGACCGCGTCGAGCGTTGATTGTTTCCACGACGGCACCTCTGTTTGCCACCGCGATCGGTTGGATTCTGCTGAAAGAGTCTCTGTCGTTTGCTGCTTTGATGGGAATTGGTGTGACATTGGCCGGAGTCTCTCTGGTTGTCTCTGAACGTTCCACAACCGTGGAATCTTCCGGACACTATCCGGCTTCCGTGCGCATGGGAGTGCTTGCTGGTCTGGGAGGATCGCTCTGCAACGCAGTCGGCGCGACACTGAGTCATCTGGCCATGCAGCACTCGGTCGAGCAGGGAGCCTCGGGGCGCGAGGCGCTGGAGGCGACTGTGATTCGTGTGACAGTGGCCGCCATGATTTCGCTCGTCATACTGACCATGAACGGTCAACTTCGTTCCACCGCTGCGGCTGCCTTCGAGGGGAAAGCCCTGAAGGTCTATTTCCCGGCTGTTGTCTGCGGACCATGGCTCGGCATCTGGATGAGCCAACTGGCCTATCGAAATTCCATGCTGGCCATCGCTATCACTCTGGCAAGTACGATGCCGATTTTTGTGCTGCCGCTTGTCAGAGTCGTCTATGGAACGCGGATTACATGGCGAGGTTTTGCCGGTGCGGTGATTGCGATCTTCGGAGTTTATCTGACGGTCGCTGGGCAACCCGAGCTTTCTGATTCTGTTCCTGCGGCGCCACCAGAGATCTCATTACCTTTTCAGGAATCACAGTGATGCACGAATCAGAGTCATCGGAAGAGCACTCGAACGCAGCCCCGGAGACATTCGCGGCCAGCGCCGGGTTCGTGTCAACGATTGGTCGACGCGGACTTCTGAAGGCGCTGGCGTCTGCCGGGGTCGGGACAACCGTCTTTCAGCGGGCCCTGGCGGATGAGGCGGCAAAATCGCTGTCGGTTACTCCCGAACAGATCGCCAATGCAGAATGGGTGGCTGGAATTACACTGAGTGAAAGTGACCGGCAGAAACTTGTGGCTGCGATGCCCGGCCTGCGCGAGAATCTCCGGAAGATTCATGCTGCGTCGGTGCCGATTGAAGCCCCGTCGTGCCTGAGATTTGATCCGGAAGTTGCGGATCCGGCATCCCGAAATCAATTTATGATGCCACGAAATTGGCTGACTTCGATGCCGCAGGCTGGACCGGATGAAACGTCCGCTTCTCCGGACGAACTGGCGTGGCTGCCTCTGCGAACGCTTGGGCAAATGCTGCGCAAACGCGTGATTTCCTCGGTGGAGCTGACCCAGAGTTGTCTGCAGCGATTGCGACGTGACGACCCCGTGCTCAACTGTGTGGTTACCATGACGGAGGACCTCGCACTTCGACAGGCACGTCGAGCTGATGATGAGCTGGCGTCTGGAAGCGATCGGGGCGCATTGCATGGAATTCCCTGGGGGGCAAAGGATCTGCTGGCCGTTTCCGGTTATGCGACTTCCTGGGGTATCCCGCAGTACAGAGATCGCGTGATTTCCCGGTCAGCCACACTGGTGGACAAGCTGGACGCTGCGGGAGCTGTGCTGGTGGCAAAGCTGTCCACCGGCGCGTTAGCGATG
>JALQWE010000419.1 GCA_023258825.1 Planctomycetaceae bacterium
GAGTGCTCGTCCATCTCGAGAACTCAGGGCGCCGAACCCACGTTGGCCCGGCGTTCCTGCCCATTCAGAATGTTCAGGCACGCAGTGTCACTCCCACGCGGTTCCTTTCACGGCATCACGATCAGGACAGTCACCGCGGAATCGACAATGGCAGAGACGTCAGCACTGATGCGACTCTCACTCGATCTCTGCTCGCACAATTCCGGGTGCGTCAGAGTCGAGGCGTTCCCACATGATGGGCCAACGCCGATGATCAGCCTCCGGCGGTATTCATTCTACTCAGCCCCGGCAGCCAGATGTCAGCCAGGCGTCAGATGGGCGGACGGCCGAACTTATTTGCGGGCACACTTACGCAACTGAAATCCGGTACCGGCCTTCACTACTTCCAGCCAGACATCCTGCAGTTTCGAGCAGAGCCGGGTGGAGTGTCGTTCCAGGCTGGATTGGCTGGAGGCTCGGTCGATGTCCAGAAAGGCCTGCTGCCCCAACCGATGGCCGGGTGCCCGCCAGAAGGCCAGAAACATCGGAACTGTCGTGGCCCCTCGCAGCTTCAGGCTGCCATCGCCGTCCGTCAGCACCAGCACTTCGTCGCCCGACAGTTCGATCGTGGTTTTCAGCAGCTCACTTCGCAATGGCGTCGTCTCCTGACGCGACTGAAACCGGCACCATCGCTCAAACTCGGCAACCGTCTGGTCAAGTTCGGCCAGCAACGGCCGCGGAATCTCTATCAGGCCTCGCTCATCGACATCACGCAGTCGGTCCAGCAAATCAAGCACCAGACGTGCGTCGAGCGGACTTTCCGATGTGAGACGACGGTACTCATTGATCGCCGGCTCCAGTGGTTCCAGCGGAGCCAGAATGGCGGCAGCCTGCGCGGGGGCCAGTCGCAGGACCTGCTGACGCGCTGAACCACCGCTGCTTCCCGGTACACTCACAGCACCAGACAGGTCCGCATTGAACCGTTTGACGTCAGCGAGCAATTGCTGCGGATGATCGACCCAGGATTCTGCCTGCAGTCGGATATCACGCTTAGACATAAAACGCCCTGTTTCTGCTTCACCGCATCCGCTGGAAGGAACGCCCTCGGCACCGTTGCTGCAGCCGCCGGAACACGTTCAACCGGGTTTCAGACGGAACGGAGAATGTCCTGAACAACGTTGCCATGAATATCGGTCAGACGAAAATCTCGTCCCTGGAACCGATACGTCAGCCGCTCGTGATTGACACCAAGCGTGTGCAGAATGGTGGCATTCAGATCGTGAATGTGCACGGGTTTATCGACGATGTTGTAGCTGAAATCGTCGGTCTCCCCATACACCTGGCCGCCCTTGATTCCGCCGCCCGCCATCCACATGGTGAAGTTGCGGGGATGGTGGTCACGGCCATAGTTGTCACGCGTCAGTGTGCCCTGACTGTAAACAGTTCGTCCAAACTCACCGCCCCAGATCACCAGCGTGTCATCCAGCATACCACGCTGCTTCAGGTCCCGAATCAGCGCCGCACTGGGCCGGTCTGTCGCAGGAGCCATCTGGCGAATCGCCCCGGGCAGTCCACCATGGTGGTCCCAGCCCCGCAGAAAGACCTGAGTGAACGGGACACCGCGTTCCGCCAGCCGACGTGCCAGCAGGCAGTTGTAAGCATACGTCCCGGGCTCTTTCACATCCGGGCCGTACATGTCCAGCACCGACTGCGGCTCATCCGAGATGTCCGTCAGGTCCGGAACCGAGGTCTGCATGCGGAAGGCCATTTCGTACTGAGCAATCCGCGAGGAAATCTCAGGGTCGCCCACGGTGGCCAGTCGGCCCTGATTCAGTTCGGACAGTCCGTCCAGCATGCGCCGCCGAGTCTCGCGGTCCACACCGTTGGGATTGGACAGGTACAACACCGGGTCTCCCGAAGATCGCAATGAGACACCAGCGTGCCGAGTCGACAGGAAGCCGCTGCCCCACAGGCGTGAAAAGAGGGCCTGTGTCTGTGCTCCCCCGGGAATCCGTGAATGCAGTACCACGAATGCCGGCAGATCCTGGTTGGGACTTCCCAACCCATACGAAATCCACGCCCCCATGCTGGGACGTCCCGGCAGTTGGCTGCCCGTCTGAATGTAGGTGATCGCCGGGTCGTGATTGATGGCTTCTGTGTGGACCGTCTTGATGATGCAGATGTCGTCCACGATCGACGCGATGTTCGGCAACAGCTCGCTGATCCATGCGCCATGCTCACCATGCCGGGCAAATTTGAAGACCGAAGGCGCACAGGGCAAACGACTCTGTCCGGATGTCATCGTCGTGATGCGCTGACCATTCCGCACACTCTCGGGCAGATCCTTGTCAAAGAAATCAGACAGCGTCGGCTTGTAATCGTAGAGATCCAACTGTGACGGAGCATCCGCCATGAACAACCAGATGACCCGTTTCGCTGTCGGGCGATGGTGCAGAACCGGCAAGGCCACGGAGGCATCTGAGGCCATCAGTGACGGATTCAGCAACGAGGCCAGTGCAGCCGTGCCAATCCCCGCGGCCGATTGCCCAAAGAAGTACCGTCGCGTTTGCTGCTGCAGAAAATCAGAAACAGGATTCATCGGATGACTTTCTTTGTCACGGAGACCACTCTGTCACAGAGATCGCTCAGTTGTGGAGATCACGCAAGGGGAAAAAGCCAGGTCGGCGTTCGCCGGAGCCTGTCGTTTACCAGGAGATCGCACGTCGGCAACACGGCGGCTGCGAAACAATTCGGTGAGGTTCGGAGGGAAAATTCGCGGAGGGCTGAACAAAGGGGCCCGGACCGAGCGGGCCAAAACAGGCTGCACAACGGGCGTCGAAGCGGGTTGCACAGCAACGGTTGGAGAATTCAGCTCTGCAGGTGAATTGAGTTGCTGGCACATACTGAGTCTCTTCTGAGTTGAAATTCCGGGGACGCCGGAAAAGCCGGGGCTGCATGAGCCCCGGTTCTGCCGGAATCATCAGGTTGCGGAACCCGGAGCGGCGACGGATTCTTCCAGCGGAAGATCGTCGGTGATCGTGCGGTCCCGCAGCATCGCGATACGACCGGTTCGCACCATTTCCAGAATTCCGAATTCACGCATGCGTTCGACAAACGCTTCAATCTTGTTTTCACGTCCTGAGATCTCAATCATCACGTGGCTGGCGCCCACGTCGACGATGCGACCACGGAAGATATCAACCAACTCACGAATCTCGCCACGGCGTCCGTTTTCGGTGCTGACCTTGATCAGCATCAGATCGCGTTCCACGAAGTCCTGGCCGGAGAAGTCCTGCACCTTAACGACGGTGATGATCTTCGACAGCTGCTTGCGAACCTGATCCAGCGTCTTTTCATTACCATTGACGACAAACGTGATTCGCGAAAAATCGGGATTTTCCGTCGCGCCCACGGCAAGGCTGTCAATATTGAAGGCCCGGGATGCAAGCATGCCGGAAATATGCGCCAGAACGCCTGGCTGGTTCATGACAAGTGCCGAGAGAACATGTTTCATGGGTTCAGAGACTTTCAACCAACTTCCAGAAAACCACAGAGAGCCCGGACAACGACAGGCAGCTGACAACCGTGGACCGGTGTGGCACAACAGCCCACAGGCTTGCAATCGCCACGTCCGTGCAACCGCAAACTGCTGTCGAGTTTCACCGTGGTGTTAGTTTACGGGCAAAAGTGGCCCCTGACAACCGGCGAGTCCCTTCGGACCGTACGGTTGCACCACTTCAAACCGTGCAACCCGTAAAAATGGTGCAGATTAAGGTCGGTTCGAGCACCCGATCCGCGTTTTTCCATGCTCGTCCCCCCGGAAACGCCACCGATCCGAAGATACCCCGCCCCCCGTGGAGAACCGGGAAAATTCGCAGGCCCCGATCCTGAAGCCATTTGACCGGCATCTCAGTCATGCGGTATCTTCAACCATACAGGTTTACATCTCGCCGCTTGCTCCAGCCCGTTGTTGCTCCCGCCATTTGCCTCTGCCCAGCATCTCATGATGGTCACGCAAATCCCCCCACCACCGCAAGGCCTGTTTTCC
>JALQWE010000420.1 GCA_023258825.1 Planctomycetaceae bacterium
ATCCTGCACGTTCAGATTCAATGCGCCCACACCGATGCTGAACTTGCCCAATCCACCGCCGATGATGTTGAGCGACGGGCTGATATCGACGCTGACATCGAACAGCCCGTTCAAATCGTCTATGCTGGTGCTGAGCACGCTGGAGTTGCCGCCAAAGTTCAATTCCGCGTGGTCCACGCCAAGGCCCACGGTGATCGTGATGCGGGCTCCCTTCAAACTGCCATCAGCATTCTTCAGGGGCTTGAACTGGAAGTCTTCCAGGCCGAAGTGCGGGCCCTCCAACACCAGCGGACCAAGATTGACTCCCGAACTGGTGCTGGCCTTGCCGTCACGGGCTGCAAAGGTGTCCGTAGACGCACTGTTGACGGTGCCATCGTCGTCAGCCCATGCGGCGGCTGCAAAGTTCAAAGAGACACTGCCGGCCCGGAACAACGGAAGATCATTGGAGGGATCGCGGTCCACGAGCGTGTAGCGGAAGGTGTTGCCGCTGAGATGCTGAACGGATCCGACCTGCGCGTCCGCAACGCCGCCGCCAGACAATGTGAATTCCGCCGCCGCATCCAGAATCGAGTCGATATCCAGCGGGGCACTGCCCGGGCTCTGGAAGGTCACGTCCAGATACTTGCGTCGACTGAGCACGGCCGCATCAATTCCATCGACGATCGTCGTCAGTTCCGCAGGCAGCGGAGGGCCATCGGATGGCAGGGCCAGCGAAGGCAGCGCACCGGCCACGGCGGAGATGTCCGCACCAAAGACGCGCACAGTCGTGAGCCCGATGTCCAGCATCTGGAAGCCGTCTTCACCACCAATGGAAAATCGCGCCTTACCGCCGATTTCAAAGACCTGCAGACCATTCACGTTCAACGCGGCCTGAATCTGCGGAATGTCAATAAAAATCACGTCCGAATCGGTTTTTGTGGCCTGAATTTCACCACTGATCGAGAAAATACCGGCCACGGAAATCGTCGCCATGCCGCCAAAGCTGAGGATCTTCTGACTGGTTGGGAAGTTCACCAGCACCGTACCGCCCGGTGTCCAGACGGATTCGCTGACCGATGTCCCCAGCTGATTGGACTGTACGGCGAAACTGCCCGAAATGCTCAGCCCCGTCAGTCCCACCAGGCCGACGTCGCCGGATGTTTTGAGCGCGTAACTGCCATTTTTGAGTACCAGTCCGAGGTTGCCGTTGGTTACCTGCAGACCAATCGCACTGGATGTGCCACCGTTCACACCCAGAAACGCCGTGACTCCTGCCACACCGACCAGCAGTGTGTCCCCTGACTTCTCAATTCCAAAGCTGCCGGACAGTTCGACAAAGCCACCAATCGCCAGATTCGCCGAGCCGCCAAACTGCGTGACGTCATCCGCCGAATCAAACTTGATTCGCACGTCCCCACCCGGCGTCACAATCGTGGTGTCAATCGCCGCATCCAGGCGATTCATCCGAGCTTCCATCGATCCTGTCAGGGTCAACCCACTGATGCCGACCAGCGCCGCGCTCCCTGAGGCCACGAGAGCGTATTTCGTGTCGCCACCACTGACTCTGTCAATGACAGCCCCGATCTTTCCATCCGTCAGTCGTACGCCGGTACCACTTGCTCCGAGGAACGTCTGCACACCAGCGGCAGCCACCAGAATTCGGGTGGTCGTGACGCCCCCAACGGTCGTTGTCGTCTCTTCAAATCCAAAGGAAGCGGAAATGTCGACAAAGCCCGCAATGGCCAGCTGTGCAGAGCCTCCGAAGCGCTTAGCGCCGGGAGCAAGGGTGAGATCGTCGGCCGTCGATGCGGTCCCGAAGTCGAGCGTGACTGACGATGGCCCCGTGTTGCGCTCCGCCTGCAATGTGCCTGTCAGCGTCAGATCCGGAATACCAACCAGCGACGCTGTGCCGCGAGCTGCCAGGGCGTAATAAGAGGTGTCCGTGGCCGAATTCTTTGTAAACCGCAGGTCCAGCGCCCCGTTGCTCAATCGCACGCCCAGATCATCGCTGGTCGCTTGTGTCGCTGCGCCTGTTCCGAGGAATGCAGAAACGTCCGTCGCCTGAACAAGCAGTGTCGTCAGATCACCATCTGTCACCTTTTCCACAGTGATGGCGGCCGTTGCATCCACGAAATCCGAAATGCCCAGTGAAACAGTCCCCGTGACCTGCAGCACCTCAGCTGCTGTGGGGAAGCTGACCGCCACCGAGCCGGCCGGTGTGGTAATCGTCTGATCGATCGCAGTTCCCAGCTGGTTGATGCGTACCGCAACTGTTCCGGAAACATCAAAGCCGCTGATCCCTTCCAACGCCACGCCGCCGCTGGCCACCAGCGCGAAGGCTTTCGTGTCGGTCTGAATCACCACGCCCAGGGTACCGTCAGAAACTCGCAATCCCGTATCACCACTTCCGACAAATGCCGAAACACCCGCCGCGGCGACCACCAACTGCTGGCTGCTCTTCGAAATGGCGAAAGACCCCGCGAGCGACGCGAAGCCGCCGGCATCCGCCGAGACCGAGCCGCTGAACACCGGCCCGGCTTCATCCGCGGCAAAGACGACGGAAACGGGGTCACCGCTGGGCATCGTGATGGTTTCGTTGACCGCGCCGCCGGTGGTATTCACACGAGCTGCGAGGCTGCCGCTGAGCGTGAATCCGGAGACGCCAACCAGCGCTGCCGTGCCCGTCGCGTCAAAAGCATAGCTGGTTCCGGAAGCCCGCTTATAAAAGACGGCTCCGATGCGGCCACCGGTAATCTTCGCACCGACATCGTCGGCCGTGCCGATCACGCCATCGGCGTCACTGCCCAGCAGAGCACTGATGTTGGTACCGGCGACCCGAACCCTGGTGACACTGCTGTCCGTGGTGTCCAGCTCGAATGCATACGATCCGGCCACTGTGGTGAAACCGGCGACCGACAGCGAGAGATCGCCGGCCAGTCGCTGAATCGGATCAGCCGTGGGGAATTCGATGGGAATCAGGGAACCGGACAACGTTGGAATGTCGACGTCAATCGCATGTCCCAGTTTGTTAATGCTGATGTTCAGCGGGCCATCGAGGTCAAGATCCGGCAGACCACTGACGCTGACAGAGCCGCCCAGGCTGGAGACTGCGAACTTCGCATCAGCCCCGGTCGCTTTCTCAATCACCAGCGCCAAACCAGCGTCATCCAGTCGCACACCAAACTCGTTCGCCTGATTGAAGTTGACACCCAGAAACGCGTCAAGATTGCTGGCAGAGGCTTTGATGGTGGTCAGATTACCAGCGGTCTCTTTTTCAATCAGAAACTCACCAGACGCTGAGACAAAGTTTGCGAACTGCAGGTTCAGAGAACTCTGCACGCGGACAACCTCGTTGGCGTTGGCAAAGTTCACAGCCACGGAACCCTGCGGCGTGGTGATGGTCTGACTGACAGCTTCGCCCAGTTGATTGATGCGCACACTGCCACTGCCGGTGACTGTCAGCCCGCTGACACCTTCAAGTGCCACGGTGCCGGAAGCGACCAGCGCGTAGGCATTCGACGACATATTGACGATGACGCCCAGTTCGCCGTCTGTCAGTCGCACACCTGTAGTGCCCGCCCCGACGAAGGCCGTGACGTCTGAGGCAGCCACTGTGAGTTGAGAACCATTTTTCGAAACTGAGAATCCGCCGGAGATTGAAGCGAATCCGCTGGCTTCGGCCGTGACAGTGCCGCTGAACACGGCCGCAGCTTCAGTCGCGCCGAACGCAACGACAACCGGGTCGCCGCTGGGCATGGTGATGGTTTCGCTGACAGCGCCACCGGTAGTGTTCACACGAGCTGCCAGATCTCCAGTCAGCGTGAATCCATCGACGCCGACAAGCGACGCGGTGCCCTTGGCATCCAGTGCTAAGACGTTGCTCCAGCTGATGTTCGGTACAGAACCGCCCCAGTCTCGCATTGTGATCTTCGCCCCGACGTCATCACTGGTACCGATCACGCCGTCCGGATTGCTGCCGAGAATCGCATTGATATTGGTACCCGCAACGCGAATTTCTGTGGTTCCGTTGTCGGTTGC
>JALQWE010000041.1 GCA_023258825.1 Planctomycetaceae bacterium
TGAGGTACGCAATATTTTCAATGGTGAGTTAGTCGATATTCTGACCGAGACCGTTGTATCTGTGGGACCAAAAATACAAATTGCCCGGGAGGGTAAAAAACTAGGTAAGTTACCCGATGAGATTCAGGAGCCTTGGGGAATGATTTTGCAAGATCCCCACTGGACCCCACCGCAACGATTTACTAAGGTAGTGCCACTCTGGCCACAAGAAATGAAGCCTGGATGGTCTGGTTTTTACCGGACCCGCTATCAGGTAGTTGGATTCCCAGATAATGATTTTTATTGGGGTCTAACCATCCAAGCAAATGAGTGGAATCGGATTAAAACGCAAGCTGGTGAGTTTGATGCTCTCTACTACGTGAGTACGGCGGATAATTTCCAAAGCGATGATTGGTTTAGATTGGCCAGTAATCGACGCGATCGGGTTTGGTTTGCCCCACAAATTGGCCGTTGGGTTGTGCGTGAAAGCTTTGGCGAGTACCTCTGGCTAGGTATGACTGGTTGGGCTCAATCCATCAAAGAAGACTATCTGCGCTGGGAACTCATTGCGTGGAAGTAATCTCTATTCATGTACTCGGCTAAAGAAATTTTTTCAACCTTGCAGGGCGAGGGTGCTCAGGCCGGGCGCGCTGCTGTATTTTGCCGATTTGCGGGTTGCAATCTGTGGTCTGGGCGCGAGGAAGATCGATCATCAGCCATGTCACCACACGACTCTGCATCGCTCCGATGGCGCCAGCCACAGCACCTGGAATCAGCAGCACCAGAACAAGCATCATGCCGAACACGTACAGCGATGCACCCAGAGTCCGTCCGAAATCCTTCAGCATCCAGTAAATCAGCCAGGCACGATAAGAATAGTTCTGAGACATGTGCACCACGGCCGCGGGCAGCACCAGAACTGGCAGCAGGGAGATCACTCCGTATAAGATCCCGGCGGCAACCGGATTGAAGGGGACCAGTCCGGCGGGAATCACCATCAGCGGCAGAGTCAGCACGGTGGGCCACGCATAGAAGCGTACACCCATGGTCAGATTGGCGAAGAAGTCAAACTGGAATCGCTTCACACGCTTCTCACCCGCCATCGTGGTGTTCGTGATGGTCGTGGCCAGCGTCCAGAACCAGCCACCAAAGCCCAGCTGAAACACCAGCGTCATACCCATCCAGAACAACGCAGGAGGCTCACGCCACGGCTGAATATGCGGCGCCCACATCACATGCGGTTTCTGATAATAGGTCCCGTCAAACTCGACCTTGGAACCCTTTTCCTTCGGGACGTTGATGTACAGAAGATTGCCGGCAATCGTGATGTTGGCGGTGTCCTTCTGAGCCATTTCGTAGAGCGCAAGGCTTCGCGTCCGATGGTAGTACATCAGCGAAAATGCACACGTGGTGGCCATCGAAAGGCACAACGCCCACACAACGGCCGTCTGCACCCCGAACTGCCAGTGCTTCTTCAGGAACTTCCAGGAATTTCCCCAGACACCGCGGTAAAACTCATCCGGCGGCGGGCCCTTGCGTTCCCGCTTGATTCGCTGACGCTCACTCAGCACACCCGTCGCAATGTTGACTCCACATTTCGGACACTCAATGTCCTCGTTGCCAACAGGCGCCGTACAGCCGGGACAAACCCGCTTCTTTGTGTCTTCCGCCTGGCGCAGGTCAATGTCACCGAACAGATCGTCCGGATCCTCAACCTTCCTTGCGGGCTTCGCCGCACGCGGTCTGGCCGGAGCACCTTCGGACGCCATGGGAACCTTGACCCGCCCACCGCATTGCCGACATTTGATGACTTTTCCGGCCGCCTGATCCTGTACATTCAGCACCGTCTGGCAACCGTCACACTGCACCCTGATCGGCATATCCGCCTCGCGAACAGAAGTTCCCTGAAATCGCAGTACGCTCCCTACAGATCCATAATGTATCGCAAAAAACGGTAAGTTGCACCATTTCTGCGGCAGTCAACACCCAAAAGCAGTCCTCCGCCGACCGATTGTTGCCGTTCACGGGCAACATGACCTGCATTCGATTGACCAAGGTGGATCTCCTGACCACAGCATCTTGTGGTTTCAAAAAAAATGGCCACAAAATCGGCGATTTGGTTTACAGGCAGAAATTGCCGGACTACTCTTCCGCCCGTCAGCAGCCGTAAATCTTCGGATTTGCAGCTGCTGGATCCTGAAGGGGGTCTTTGGGATGTTTTCGCTGGTACTGCGAGCCCTGGTGCTCAACCAGCCGACCGAAGGATTCGGTCAGATGTGCAGAAGGGAATCTGCTGCCGGAAGCCGGCCCACTGTCGCTCTTGTATTGGCCCTGCAGGCCAGAGCAAGTGTCAGTGAGTGCCTGTCTTTCCACTGTTTCTTTCCGCCGCTGTCCGGTTTTATCCGTCGACACACGCGATCTCGGGATGTGATCGCATCAACGCTCAATTGCGGGAAGGAATCTGATCATGAGCAAGCAAAAGCCACTCGTTGGAATCACCGGTGACTTTCGTCCGGAACGTTACAACGGCGCCGCACTGACCTGGTTCAACACAGGGTACTACGACAGCGTGACTGCCGCAGGTGGATTGCCACTGCTGATGGCCCCGCTGGAAAACGAAGAAGACCTCGTTCGCATGATGGACAACGTGAGCGGTGTCGTCCTCTCCGGATGCACTCTGGACCTGGACCCCGCACGCATGAAACTGCATCCGCACCCGTCCGTCCGAGTTATGCCCAAACGCCGCGAAGACTTTGACCGCCGTGTCGCAGAACTGGCCATTCAGCGACGACTGCCGATTCTGGCGATCGGTTCCGGCATGCAACTGGTGAACGTGCTCTGCGGTGGCAACCTGTTTCAGCACATTCCGGAAGATGTCCCTCGCGCTCTGCATCATCGGGATCCCGTTGAACAGAACCTCCGCCATGTGCTTGAAATCGTCCCCGGTACCCGCCTCGATGCCATCTACGGACCTGGTGAAGTTCGCGTCAACAGTGCGCATCACATGGCCGTCCGCGACCTCGCCGGACGATTCCGAGTCAGTGCCACCTGCCCCGACGGTGTGATTGAAGCCTACGAATCCATCGAAGACGATTGGTTCTGCATCGGTGTGCAGTGGCACCCGGAAAGTTCAACCGCGTCAGCACTTGACCTGCAGATCTTCGAAGCCTTCATCGATGCGGCCGCCCGAGAAGCCGCTCCGGCCGATATTCTGCCCATGTCTGATCTGATGCGAAAAGCCGCCTGATCACAGACGTTCTGCCCATCGAACAGCACATCGCTCGGCAACGATCGATGTGCTGTTCTGCATTTCTGAACAGCTCAAACCGGTCTGGTTCTTCTGCACGTTGGCGATTTCGAAACCGACCTCAGGGCCGAGTCACACTGAAGCCTGCACCGGGTTGATCAAACCAGTGCACAGCGCAAAAAATTCCCCGCTAACTGCTCAGAGAACAGCCAGCGGGGAATCTCGGAGGGGATCGAATCCATCTGCCTGCCGTCCGCAACCCGCTTGTCTTTCCCCTGAGAAGGCAAAACGCGAGTTTGTCCACAGCAGACAGTTCAGGTCATGTCAGGTCCGGAAGATCCACGTACAGATCATCCAGAATTGCCAGTGCATCCTGAGATTTGCCCGTTGTATCGACGGTCAGAATTGCTGCCGGATCGGCAAACGAATCCTTCAGCTTTGCAACCGTCGTCCCCTTCGGTTTGGAACTGCCATCCCACTTCACAAGGTCTTCAGATTTGGTAATGAAGTACCAGGTGACCTTCTTGTCGGCTGCAACCGACTTCAGCCACTTGACTTCCGTCCCATCCACCTGCCACCCTGTCAGAGCCCCCCGGTACTCGGAAAGCTTTAGCGAAGACCTGGCGGCAATCTGAGTGTCATCTTTCGACAGAAACTTCTCGGCATCTGCCAGCAGTGATGAGTCTTCGTGGTAGCGACCGTCCAGCGTTCCGACCACAGTCCCTTTGGCCTTCGACGATTTGTCCCAGCGCGTGACCGCACCATCAGCTGTAATGAAGTACCAGTTGCCTCCGTTGCCGCGGAACCATTTTTCTCCCAGCCCACCCCAATTGGTCGTGTTGGCCGCTGCGGGAGTCAGACCCAGCTCGCGATCCAGTTTCGCAGCCGCCGCTTTGGCCGCATCATCGGACAACGCCGCACTGGCTCGGGCTTTTGCGGAATGCAGCAATTCCGGTTTCAGATAGAAGGAATCATCCAGAGCCGCGACGCGACTTCCATTGGATCCGGGCTTACCATCCCAGCGGAATAAGGACCCGTCCGGCGTTACGAAGTACCAGTCATCGCCACGGCCCTTCAACCACTTTTCACCCTTGCCGCCCCAGTTCTCGTACATGGTCGACAAGGCCGTCAGGCCCAGTGACTGATCCAGTTCGTATGCGTCACGGGCATTCTGCTCGGTAGGAGCCAGCGTCTGATTAATTCCGGTGACTGCTCCGGACAATGAGTTGCCCACTGTGATGAGGGTGTTCAGTGACACGCCTGGCCAGCTGGCCGGAAATGGCTTCGCTGGATCACCATCTTCAAACGCCAGCTTGCCATAACCTTTCGGAGTCACCGAAATCTGGCCGACAACCACGCCGCCCACAGTGACGTTCACTTTCGAACCAGGAACGCCATTCCAGACTTCAGCCTTGAATTCGCGTCTGGTCGTCGAGGCTCCCGCCGGTGTGTACACCTCATAGGTCACACGCCCCTGCATCGTTCCCGTTCCATGCAGCGCGATCTTGCTGTGTTCGCCATTGGAGGTGATGTTACTGAGCACCGCCTGCTGTGTGGCATAGGCACCGCTCAACGACTGACCCACCGCAACGGTCGTTCCAGCCGCAATTGCCGGGAACGAGGCCGGAAACGCCGTGTAACCGACCTTACTGCGATCGGAATAACGCCACGCGGCCGTCCCGATCGCATTGGTTCGAATCGTTCCAGCGGCAGCACCGCCGATCGTCACAGCAAAGTCCGTATTTGGCGTCAGGTTGTAAAGCTTCAGTTCAAATTCACGGCGCTGCTGAGCCCCCTCCTGCTCCACTTCGTACTCAGACTCCAGTACCTCTCCCTGCACAGACACGACCCGGACAGAAAGGTTCGCAGCGATCCGATCATCTTCGCCTTCCACTTTCAGTGACCCGGCAATCTGCGCCGAGCCTCCCGCAGCAAGCGGAACCAGCTTCACATTCGTGCCCGCTTCCACGCCAGGCCAGTTGGCCGGAATCGGAGCCTCATTCACTCTTCCCGGTTTTGCGTCATCACTGAGTTCCAGTTCGCCAAGACGATTGGATTGCACCACCAGTGTTCCCACGCTTACGCCCGCAACAATCACATCGTAATTGCCGGGATTGGCGTTGAACGCTTTGACTTCGAACTTGCGCTCGCCGTCCTTCAGTTCGTACTCTGCTTCTCCAAATGCCGTCCCGGCTCCCTCAAGCACAGTCTCCAGCTTATTGGTTCCGGACAACAGAACGCGATGCTCCTGCATTTCGACCTGACACAGCCCCCTTGCAGAAAAACCTCGCTGACTTCGCCGACGATTTCCTTTGCTCCACAACATGTTGCACAACCTTTTCTTCAGAAATCACCCAAAACGTCCGCACCCGCATCCGCATTCAGTTCAGCTCAATACGCACTGAAGAATGAATGCCTCTTTCGCGATCAACGCGGACCATCAGTTGTTGAACGACATCGAGCCGGCAGTTCCGCACGTTTCGGATTCACCATTCGTCTGTCCGTCTCCGAACAGCAATGCTCATTTCTGCCCCAACACAAGACCTTCTCAGTGTCCATCTCATGCTTTCTGCATCCTGCCGAGCGATTCCTGTGCCGAACTTCACAGGTCCACCCAAACAGCATGCATCCAGCGTCAATAAACCACTGAAGGTCCTGCAAATGATCCGGAAACCTCAATCGATCGTTACCAGAACAAAGGGGGGCAGAATTTGTGAGCCGTTAACATGCTTCGTATCAACGATGGCCTGAAACTCGTTGCCAGTGACTCATTTCCATTGGCGGAAAGTGTCAGAGCATTCTGAGACACACAATCCCGCCTTCGCTATCCTTGCCCGCACAACGCGCATATCCGGGTTTTTTCACCCTGTTTTCCCCGATCTGATGAAATCCCACACCACAGAGTTTCACGTATGCGGACGTGTTGCAGAATCCCCGCAACATGTCGCTTTCCGGCAACACCGTCCCTCGCTTCACTCGCTCGAAGCCCAGTCAACTCTCTCTGGCGGCGATGATTCCCGTCCGGACACTGATCTTCCCGACAGCATCGGATCTCCCCGGTCTCGGTCTGATCGGGATCAACCGTCGCCAACTGTCACATGGGCCGTTCCATAGAGGCTGCAGCACGCCACGCATGACAGGGCGAAGAGCACTGTGGACTGCAAATCTCGCATTGCAGGCCGACAAAACTCGACGCCTGTTTGTGCCCTTAGCAGCAGAAAACACGACGCCCGGCGCGATCCGCAAACATGGCTTCAGACAACTCTGCCTCTCGCCCGCTCGACACCCTGAATAACGCGTTCAGCAATCGTGACAACAACTCCGCCACAGCATGCCCACTCAACGCCCCACAACGGAAATGAAACCGCCCCTCAGCAACACACGACCACGGCATTCTGACAACGGGATGCGCAGGCCCGTTGCATTCTGTCAACAAAACTTTACAGGCCACGTACATCATCAGGGGGTTGCGCTGGCACTTCAATCACATGCGGAGGCAGTGGTGATTCGGCACGGACGGACTGTCCACCCCGCTGCAGCGGCCGCCCATTGATCAGAATGTACCCCTGAGTGCGAAAGACGGAGCCCCGGTCAAATCCCGAATCCATCCCGGAATCCTGCCGATTCGGTTTCCCCTGCCACCAACGCAGGATCCAGTATCGAATCAGAAACAGGGCCACGACCAGCAGCACCGCAGCAGCAAGGAACACCGCGAACGCAGCAGCCAGTATCAGAACAGCAAAAAACAGGAGTCCCAGCACGATTCGCATGAACCAACCCGGCCGCGCAAATCCGGCCGTCCGCGACCACTGCACACGGGCACTGCCACCATCGCCCTGCGTCCATGTGGTCTGCGTCTGTGTTGCCGGGAGATGTTCCACTGAAATGACCTTCCATTTCCACCAGATCGGGATCCACAAGCCCACCCGCAGAAATTCTATCCCCGCCGCCACGGCCTCGCCATCAGGAATCCCGGCGGATCTGCTGTTATTCCTCGACCATAGCACCAGAGTGACAAATTCATCCGCCAGTGGTCAGGCGTGCGGTACGAGCACAATTTTGCCCATCAGCTCGGCAGAACCGTCAATGCTCCCGCTTTCCTGAATTCGATGAGCTTCAGCGGTCTGCGACAGTGGCAGACACCGGCCAATCAGAGGCTTCCAGGCACCGGTCTTCAGTTGCTGGTTCAGTGACTCCGCCGCCGCCCGCTGCTCTTCCACGGACGCATTGAACATGGCAAACCCCAGAGCCCTCAGGTCCTTCGTATAAAAAGGGCCCATCGGAAACTCGGGACGCGCATCACGACCGGCCATCAGAATCAATCGACCTCGTTTCGCCATTAGCGCGATGCAGCGGTCAAGGCTGGGCGTGCGCAGTGTCTCAAACCACAGGTTGATACTGCCGGTCTTACTAAGGATTTCCTGAAACCGCTGATCTATGTCTTCTGTTCTGTACTGAATGACCGCCGTGGCCCCAAGTTGCCGACAGATTTCTGCTTTGGCCTGAGACCCCACTGTGGTGATGACGGTGGCACCGGCCGCCACGGCCAACTGCAGCACGGCCGATCCCACACCGCCCGTGCCGCCATTCACAAACACCACCTCACCTGATTTCAACCCTCCATGCAGAAACAGTCCCAGGTGCGCCGTCAACCCTACCATCGCGCCGGCTGCTGCCGTCTGGAAGTCCACACCATCCGGAATGGCATACAACCAGTGTTCCGCAACCGCGCAGTACTCAGCACTGGTCCCCTGCAGGCCGAACAATCCCTGATTGCTGCACCAGACACGATCACCCGGCCGAAATTGAACACAGCCCGGACCGGTGGATTGCACAATTCCCGCAAGGTCACTTCCCGGAATCTGCTTCGCTGCCAGCGAGGCTTTGACTTTTCCTGAACGAATATAGGTGTCAATCGGATTGACACTCGCCGCCATGACTTTGACCAGCACTTCGCCACGCCCCGGAACCGGCAACGGTACGTCACCGTATTCGATCACATCCGGAGCCCCGCAGTGTGTGAAGTAAGCGGCTTTCATGGAAATCCAGTCTTCTACTGAGTCGCGGCGCGTGGATCAGCCCAGTCCCGGACATCATCAATCCACGTTGCCCGGCCCCTAACTCATAAAGGCCACGTAGTAAAACAGCAGGCCCGTGATCGATGTGAGCGTAATGTCCAGAGTGGACGCCCAGCCCAGTACCGCGTGAAGACGGCTGTGAGCCCCGGGCTGCGGGTTTTTTCCGAATCGGCGAAGGGCCAGAGTGATGGTGATCATCCACAACACCGGCGTGGTCACAGCAAACAGTAAATGCACCAGTAACCAGGGCCGAACACTGGAAATCTTCGCAGCCAGCTGCGCTTCATCCAGCGGCTGCCGTGCCACTATGTTCTCCCAGCCACCGTGGACCAGTTGCACGTCCACTTCAAAGGCGGTCACTGCTACCAGCAGAATCAGCCCCAGTGCAATCTGCAGACGTTTGTGGGCGAGATACTTTTGGCGAACTTTGACCAGCCACAAACTGTACAGCAGCAGGGGGACGACAAGCGCCAGCGCACAGACGACAAAGTCCAGCATGAATGTCGTCTGGTAACCCAGAAATCCGGATTGAAACATTGTGCCGCTGCTTTTCTGAATCCGTCTGAGGAAAAAACAGGGCCCGGAACGCCGTCCCGGGCCCATGAGGTTAACCGTTACTTCAGCAACGTTTTAACCGCATTCTGGATGCCCTCAGAATCCACACCCTGATGGCCCATCTGCTGCCAGAGCCCGCCTGATCCCTCGCGGTGCGTGCCGATATTGTTGTATTTCCCACGGAAGCCACGCTTCAGCAGTTCAGTGCCGAATCTTGACCCCAGCCCGGTCGTGACATTGAAGGATTCCGCGACCAGCACCATCGGCGCGGCAGCCAGCTTTGCCATCATGTCTTCGTCGTAGACGTTCAACGTGGACTTGTTGATCAGACCCACGTGAATCCCCTGCGCTTTCAGGCGGATCACTGCGTCAACGGCGCGGTAGACGGTTTCTCCGAACGAAACGATGTAGCCCTGCGTGCCTTCCCGCACCACATCATCCTTGCCTGGCACAAACACATAATCGTCACCAAACAGTCGGCGACCGTCGTCCGTCAGCAAGTCCGGCACGCCGGACCGAGTGGAAAACAGGAATCGCAGTCCCGGTTGGCCGAAAATCGTCTTCAGACAGGCTTTGAACTGATGCTGGTCAGCCGGGAAGTACAGACGAGTTGTGTCGCGTCCTTCATCCGGCAAGCCGTTGGCCGCATACATGTTGTTCAGCCCGAAATGGCAGGTGTTGTCTGCCATGTCATCGCAGCCGGCATGGGAAAAATGGGCCAGGACATTGGCCTGATTCAGACGCGCCATGGTGATTTCGGAAACCACCATTTCCAGAAACGCGGAGAACGTGGCGAAGATGCCCTGACGACCGGCTTCGTAACCAAACCCTGCCGCCGCGGAGTAATTGCCGCGTTCCATGATGCCGCCCCGGATGAACACTTCCGGATGCGCGGCACGCACATGATTCAAACCACACGAACCTTCCAGGTCACTGTCAAACACACGCACCGACGCAATCCGCTCGGCTTCGGACATCCCATCCAGGATCTCATTCACAATCTTGCCAAACAAGTCGCGGTTGCGGCCGACGCTTTTTGCATCAGACCCTTCATAAGTCGGACCAGCAGGCCCCTTCTTCACGGAATCCAGATACTGCACCGCTGCGGTGCAGCCACGCGCCGTCAGATACTCTTTCGCAACCGCCACCTTGATCACATCATGCCCGTGCGCGCTGCCTTCCAGGCCCTTCACGCCAACACACATTTTGCGGCGATTGATCAGTGCGATGGGGCCTGGCGATGTCACGGCGGCACACATCCGGGCATACAGCGATTCAATGTCTTCGCCGTCGCCAATATTCACCTGCAGCCCGTGACCTTCCAGCGTCTTTGAAACGCAGTAGCCCGGCAGATAGTCTGAGGGATGGCCGGCAATCGTGACGTCGTTGTCGTCAATCAGCAGCTTCACGTTCAGATTCTGAGCCACGGCCAGCCGAGCCGCCTCGGCGTCATTGCCTTCCATCTGCGATCCGTCAGAACCCAGCATGAAGACAACTTTACCCGGATTGGCAATCGCAACACCGTTGACAAATGGCCACATGTGGCCCAGTCGGCCGGAAGAGAACTTCACTCCCGGCGTAAAGCCCCGCTCCGGATGCCCCGGAAGATGCGACAGATACTCACGATAGTGATACAGCTTTTCGATCGGCAATTCGCCTTCGAGGACCGCCATCAGGTACTGAGTCGCGACGCGGTGGCCGGCTTCGTCAAAAAACACCGGCAGCACGTCCGGCGCGCCGCCAGCGGCCGCATGCTTCATGAACCCATGCATGATGCAGACTTCCGGAACCGTATCAAACGGCCCCCCGGTGTGCCCGCCCAGACCTTTGGCATCCGCAATCGCGGTGAAGAAAATGATGGCGTCACGGCAGAGCTGAATGTTGTTCTGCAGAGTCTGTTTCTGTTCGGCCGTCAGTTCTGGATTTCGCGGATCAAGAGAAATCGCCTTGTACTGATGCAGCGGAATGGGAAAGTCAGCAGAAACAGACATCGTCTTCTCCGTATCCGGGTTCGCACCTTTCAGGCTGCACCCGGGGTCCTGTTGATAAAGGAAACTTCACATCAGCCGACAGCCACCACTGGCTGTGCATCCCCCGTTATGGGCGTCATCCGGCTGCAGAATCTCTCGCCATATCCCAGAAGTATGAACTCAGCCCGTTGAATTGCAATTCCAGGCCGGTTTCCTTCAACTCAGACCGCTGAATTCCCAAAGGTCTGAATGCAGAACTGGCATGATCCTTCCCCTGAACAACTCGGCACACATCACGGCCACCAGTCCACGGCCGAGCCGCCCGGATGTCCCCGCTCGGCATTCCTGCGGGCTCGGAATAACGCGGCCACAGCGCGTCGCCAAACATCGCGAAAACCACCTTTTCTCCCCACTGGCATGCAAAAACCTCTGGCAGTTGTTCTAATTCCCTGCCTGTTTTGTTTTCCGCTGCTCGCGGCCGCTCCCACGTTCTGCATCAACTGACGACCGTGAACGCAGCTGTCCCGCCGTTCCTGAAAGGAGATCCCACCCGTGATCTGTCGTTCCCTGCTGGCCGTCGCTCTGCTGCTGACCGCCACCACAGCTCAGGCTGCCCTGAAGCTGCCAAATATCTTCAGTGACCACATGGTCGTCCAACAGAAAATGCCCATTCGCGTCTGGGGCTGGACCAACCCGGGCCAGGATGTCACCGTGGAAATGGGTGGCAAGTCCGTGTCCGGCAAGGCCAATGCCGAAGGACGCTTCGACGTGTCCCTGCCGGAACTCCCTGCCGGCGGTCCCCATGTCCTGACCATCCGCGCTGACGAAACCCGCACCCTCCAGGATGTGCTGGTCGGCGAAGTCTGGATCTGTTCCGGTCAGTCCAACATGCAGTGGTCGGTCAATGCGTCCAACGATCCCGATCTCGAAAAGCTGGCCGCCAAATTTCCCAACATCCGCATGATCAACTTTCCGCAGGTGGGAACTCAGGAACCCATCCTGACGCACGATCGCTCATGGATGGTCTGCACTCCCGAAAACGTGGGCGGATTCTCTGCCGTGGGCTACTTCTTCGCACGACAACTGCACCAGACCATCGACGTGCCCATCGGCATGATCAACAATGCCTGGGGCGGATCAGCCTGCGAAGCCTGGGTGAACCGCGATGTGCTGGCCGCGAACGAAAACTTCAAGCCCCTGCTGGAACGCTGGCAGGCCATGGAAAAGCAGTTCGATGAACTGTCCACCGCAAAGGACCTGTCCGAAGACCAGAAGAAGACCCTGGAAGGTCTGAAGCGACAAATGTCCGGCAATGCTCGACCGGCCAACATCTACAACGGCGTCCTGAAATCACACCTCGGTTATACCATCCGAGGAGCCATCTGGTATCAGGGTGAAAGCAACGCCAGCCGCGCCTATCAGTACCGCGAACTGTTCCCCACGATGATCTCCAACTGGCGGAAGGAATGGGGTCAGGGCGACTTCCCGTTCTACTGGGTCCAGCTGGCGGATTTCAAGGCCGAACAGGCAGAACCGGTCGAAAGCGACTGGGCCGAACTGCGCGAGGCTCAGACCATGACCATGTCCACACTCTCTCACACTGGTGAAGCCGTCATCATCGACATCGGTGAAGGCAAGGACATTCACCCGAAGAACAAGGTCGATGTCGGACGACGCCTGGCCCGCTGGGCGCTGGCCAACGAGTACGGTGTGCAGGTTCCCTTCCATAGCCCACAGTACAAGTCCATGGAAAAGCAGGGCGAAAAAATCGTCCTGTCATTCAATCACACCGACGGCGGCTGGCGTCCCTTTGATGTCGGTAACCCCGTGGGCTTCGCCATCGCCGGAGAAGACCGCAAGTTCGTCTGGGCTGATGCCCGAATCCTGCAGGATGGCCGCGTGGAAGTTTCCAGCCCGAAGGTCACCAATCCCGTCGCTGTTCGCTATGCATGGGCCGACAATCCCGTCTGCAACATGTTCAGCGGTGCCGGATTGCCGCTGACACCCTTCCGCACCGACGACTGGCCAGGCGTCACCGCCAACAACAAGTGAGTGCCCGACACGGGCTGCGAAGGGTTTGTTCTCCTGCTGAACAGTTCCGTCCCGCAGACCAACTCAGGCTCTGAATTCGCAAAAGCCCGGCTCTGGTCTTCCAGCCGCCGGGCTTTCTGCTGCGCTCCTCATGAGTGCCGCCCCACCCACACATCACACCTGATCGCAGCGTTCGCCACGGCGCAGCATTCTTCCGCCACACAAGTTCGCCACCGCACTGGATTCCGCTGCCGGACATTCCCGGAGTCCTCCTGCTCGGACTGCTCGACAGCAGACTCGCGTTGCAGCCTCTTTTCCGGTACCCTGCTTCGTGGATTCAGAAAGTCATAGTGGTCCGTTCGTTCTTCTGAAAGCGTGTGAAACCAACCATGGAGACGGCTCAGCTTCGCGTGGCATTTGTAGGCACCGGCCAGATGGCAACCGCTCTGGCCGCCGGCTTTACCCGCTCACTGCTCCGACCAGATCAGATTGCCGGCTGCGATCCCTCCGAAACAGCCCGAGCTGGTTTTCAGCAGGCCGCAGGTGCCGGCTCTCAGGTCGCTGCCTCGATGGCCGCAGTTGTGCCGCAGGCCTCCGTCATCATCCTCGCCGTCAAGCCACAAATGATGCCTGATGTCCTGCAGGAACTGGCCCCGCTGCTGTCTCATGCGCCGCTCGTGATTTCTGTCGCCGCCGGCATCACTCTGGCGCGCCTCGAAGCCGGACTTGGGTCCGGCACGCGACTGGCCCGTGTCATGCCCAACACACCATGCCTGATCGGTCGAGGTGCCAGTGGTGTGGCCATGAAATCCTCAAACCCAGACGACCAGAAGCTGGTCACTTCACTACTGGCCACCGTGGGACTGGTCGAATCCGTCAGCGAACCTCTGCTGGATGCGGTGACCGGGCTATCCGGCAGTGGCCCTGCTTACGTGTTTCAGATCATCGAAGCGCTCAGCGATGGCGGCGTGAAAATGGGCTTGCCCCGTCCCGTCGCCACGCGCCTGGCCGCACAGACTCTGCTGGGCGCTGCTGAAATGGTGCTGCACGGTACCCAACACCCCGCAGCACTGAAGGATGCTGTGACCAGCCCCGGTGGAACAACCATCGCCGGGCTGCACGCATTGGAATCCGGCGCTGTCCGTGCTGCACTGATCAATGCGGTCGAAGCCGCTACGACACGGTCCCGACAACTGGGTGCCACCTGACGTTCACTGGAACAGCCAGCACTGCTGCTGCAGGCTCAGATTCAGTATGTCCGCAAGGGCTCGGCGCAGCCTTGTCACGCGCATTCGGCCATCGTCAAACGTCTGAACCTGCTGACAGCCCGCTCCCCCGCGCTCTTCCGCTGCGCAGATTCATTCGCTCTGCGAGCCCGTCGCGGTTGCAGGCAAACGCAGGCAGGCGATCGCCAGAGCCAGCCAGCCGGCCAGTTGCAGAGTCCCCCCGATGGGCGCGATCGCGCCCCAGGGAACCCCGGCCCAGCGCGGACCGGCAATCACCAGCAGATACCGCGCGCCGGAAAAGCAGAGGATGCCGCCAAGAAAACACCAGGCTGCGACACTGAGCACCCGCGAAGGCCTGTGCAGCATCAGCAGCCCGCACGCCAGCAACGCCGCGGTGTGGGTGAGCTGATAATCCACGGCCGTTTCAAAATCACGAAAGTACTTGAAACTTGCCGGGACTGAAAATCCCGCCACGGTCTTTGGTGCCATGTCGGCATATTTGTTTTCGAGAAACTTTGTGTCATTCAGCCCATGAGCACCAAAGGCGCCCAGCAGGACCGCCACAAATCCGGAAACAGCCGCAAGACTCAGACACACGCGCGAATTCATGGAACAGGGCCCCAAACGGCAGCAAAGACGGAGACTTCGCAAACACCAACAGCCAGCGACAATTTCCCCCGCCCACAACTGACACCCCAATTCTATTCCCCCCGCCCAACCCAGGGAACAGCACCACCCCCGAAACTCACAATTCAACCTCTCTCTTCTC